>JAHEIO010000165.1 GCA_024639325.1 Gammaproteobacteria bacterium | reverse complement strand
CATGTTCGAACGTACCAATGAGGATCTCGCCATCCTCAGCACCTATCCCCCTTCGTACACCGTTACCGATGGCTCCGTTACGCTCGCACAACTCGACCACGTCCCCGTGCTTCGACTGGAACGGCTTGCACCCGACCTCACGACGCGTCAGGGCACCTACGCCGTGGAGGCTCCGGAGGGGCCCGTTCCCACGAATTATCTTGCTGCGGGCCTCTTGTTTGCTCCAGGCCAATTCTGCCGTGACGTGGAGTACGATCCCGAGGGATATTTCGGGGGGGAAGAAATCAATCTTGCCGTACGGGCCTTTAGCCACGGCTATAAATTTTTCTCCCCCGATGAGAACCTCGCGTGGCATCTGTACGGCCACCTCTCCCCCAAGCACTGGTCGGATAATCCCACGACGCAATCTGGTAACCATAAGCGAGCGGTCAAGCGCCTCGAATCCTTGCTGTTGGGAGACCACGAGTCTCTGGGTAAATACGGCCTGGGTTCAGACAGGACCGTAGCGGATTTCGAGCGGCAGGCGGGCATCAGCTTCTCCGAAGCGAAGGCCGGGCGCTATCAAAAGGAGGAATTTCATTTCAACGACCAGGTAGAACTGCGCACGGACGAAATACCCGACCGCAAGGACTACGATTTGTGGGTGTTCTGCCTGCTCGACGAGGACGAAAAAGAACTCTACCGCAACGACATCAATGATCCGGAGGTGCTGCTGAAACGCCGATCAACTGTTGCTGTCGATACCGTTTTGGAGGGCCGCCCCACCCACTATCTGCTCTGGCCGCATTCCGCAGAGGGTTTTGGCGAGCGCCTGATCTACGAAATCAAAGACGCCAGGCCCGTGGTATTCAAACGACGGCTCAAATTGTTCACCGATGACATCCCGGATCGGGGAGATTATGTGTGTTGGGTTTTTTGTCTGCTCGACGGCGATGGTAAGGAAATCTTCCGCGATGATATTTATGCAGCGGACGTATTGTCCAAACATCGGGACACTCTCGATATCGACGTAAATCTTCCCACTGCGCCGACGCACTATCTGTTGTGGCCCAAGACAGCGGAAATTTGGTTCGAACGCATGATCTATCCGATAGTTGATCCCGTTGCGGCGGGGCAGACTTACAGCAAGGCCGTTGTCGTTCAGGCCCGAAATACGGATGAATCGTCCACGATATTTGTTGCGCTTGCCTCCTACTGCGAACCGGAACTGTTGTTGACCTTGCGTAACTGCATGGCCAGGGCCAGATATCCCGAGCGATTGCACTTCGGTGTTTGCCTGCAATACGATGAGGAAGGGTCTTTTGAGATCGGACGCGACTGCATCGACGAGTTCAAAGACGATGTGCGGTTCAGGATACTCAAATACGACTATCGCTTCGGCAAGGGCGGAAGCTGGGCCAGGAACCTGGTGCAGTCCCTGTATCGAAACGAGCGTTATACGTTGCAGGTCGACGCCCACACCCGGTTCATCGAGGACTGGGATGTCGTCCTGATCGACATGCTCGAGAATCTGCCGTCGGGAAAACCTCTGATTACCGGCTTTCCTCCGCTGTATCTCATAGATCAACAGGGTAGAGAAACCTTCACTGACCTGGATCACCCGGAACGGGTCCCGACCACCGTCATTGAGTATTGGTCTCCCGAAGGCTGGATCCACCATCCTACGCGGCTCATCGCCCGTAACACGCTCTCGCCCCGCAGGACCCGCGTAATTTCGGGAGCGCTTGTGTTTACCCGGGGTAGTTGGAATACGGAGGTGACCCAGGATCCGTCCGCGTATTTCACCGGAGAGGAATTCGCGCTGACCCTTCGCTCCTACACCTGTGGTTACGACCTGTTCAACCCAACCCGCATCGTGGCCTGGCATCGCGGTCATCCACAACCCAACCGCAAGCATTTCACCGACGTTTCCGACGAGATTGCACACAGACACGATGCGCTTGCTTACAGTCGGTTGCGGACCCTACTGGCTGGTGATCCGGAGCGCATTCTGGGGTGCTTCTCCCTGGGTAGCGAGCGCACCCTGGAGGAGTACCACCGGTTTTCGGGGCTCAACTGCAGGGATCTTTCCATTCATCCCGATGCCCGTAACGGGGTCCCGCCTGACCCTGTGACCGTGAAGCCGGGAGATGTTCCGCATCCGGCGCCAGCAGCGCGGGCCACACTGTATCTGCGAGACGCGGACCCCATCACGCTGCCGTGTCATGACTTCGAACTGGATCTGGAAGAGCTTCTGTCGATACTGAAGCGACGTGCGGCGTCCGGGCAATCGAGTAAACGGGTGCGACAGTTCCGCTTCGCAGATCGTACCCTTCGGCTTCGAGAATGCGACCTGGTTTCGGTGAAAATCGACAAGGCCGGGTGAATCCACATTCGTAATGAGGTCCGATCTGCCCAACGGGGCAGTTCGATTTTCAATCCGGTGCGAGCGACAACCTTTCCCTGACCTCCGGCAGAGCGATGAATTCGTGCCAGAAGGCTTTGCTGTATCGCCTGGCGCTGTCAAGGTTCAAGTGCGAACCATCGGCGGTACTCAGACCTTCGACCTCGGGAAACACGTAGGGGACACCGAGCCGACGTGAAAAATACGGCAGGTGATCCGGACTGTAACGCCCGTAAGGAACGATGCTGAGCACCAACAGACTGTCACGCTGGGCCAGTTCGTTCTTCAACTCCTCTGCAAGTGGCAGAAATCGTTCGTGGTTCTGCTGGCCTTCGCCCATTTTGATCTTGTATGTCCCGTCCCATTCAAGCACGGTATTCCACCACCCGGTCCGGGAAGAGCGGTAGTGGATGTAGCCTGGTTCAAATCGGTGCCTTAAGAACCCGATTTTAGGTACCACCCGGTGCAGCCTGAACTGGACGTTCCACCAAAGCACCGCTTCGAGCCGGTTTTTGACGGCATCCCAGCGGCTCATCCGTATTGCCTGTGATCCCACCGCGGAATAATTGCCACTGAAAATATGGGCCCCGCCAACAGCGACAACCACCTTTGGCCTGAGATCGTGACGCCGAATCAGGTCCAGCGCAAATATCACACCCTCCGAGTGTCCCATCCCCAGGGAAAACAGACTGATTCCCAGCTTGCGCGCCCTTGGCAGCAGGAACTCGCCGCGCAAACCCAACGGCATCCGGGAATTCCCGATGAACAGTACGTCCGCGTTCCTTGCGTTGGCAATGGACTCGCCAAGGTCGTGGTACAGAATGGACTGGCTCAATTCTGCCTGGCGACCGTGTACGAAAAAATACTCGCTGCCCGCCGGAATCTCGAAGCGCGGCATATACTGGGAAGCAGGAAGTTTTCCTGCTTTCAAAGGCAGTTGCGGCACCAGCCAGGCTGACACCGTCGCAGCTGCGATCGCCAGCATCGCACAGATGATCAGTTTTCGCACCGGATTGCCGGCAAACCTTGATCTCATGGTCAAAACTGAAAGTAGATGAAGCGCTGATCGGGCGCGTACAAACTGACGACGGCATAGATCATCGCGCCGGCGTAGATGCTCCGCTCGTAGACGGAAGAACGGACGCGGAACTGTTCTGCTACGAAGGTGCGGAAATGAAGCGCGACGACAGGAAACGTAAACCACCACGCAGCAGTAATCACGCCATTGCTTTTGGCAAATTCAACACCATGTTCTTTTATCAGAAACAGGCCCTGCATCGCATTCCCGAGAACTTGCCATGCGGTTTCAATATCGACGGACCGGAAAAATGCCATGCTGAAAACCCAGGTCAACTGGACCACCAGATACCATAGCAAGGTAACGAACAGCGACGCGGGCCACCATTTGTGTTGCATACCTGCAGGCCCCAGCCACCTGGTGATACCGGTTACCTTTTCGATCACGATGGCCACCGCTTGTACGGCGCCCCATGCAATGAAATTCAGCCCAGCGCCGTGCCACAGTCCACTAACCAACATCACCACGACCAAATTGCGGCAGGTTCGCCACAGGCCACCCCGGCTTCCGCCGAGGGGTACATACACGTAATCCCGCATCCACTGTGACAGGGTGATGTGCCACCGGTGCCAGAAATCACTGAAACTGCCGGCAATGTAAGGCGCGTTGAAATTTATAGGTAGTCTGAACCCGAGTTGATACGCCACTCCGCGGGCGATGTCGGTATAGCCCATAAAATCGCACAACAACTGGCAAGCGTAAAATACCAGCAGCGAGAAAGCCAGCGTTTCCGGTGCGTCGGGCGAGGATGCAAGGCGCCAATATTTATTCACGACCTGCGCCAGGTTGTCTGCCACTACCACCTTGAAAAACAGGCCGCGCAGAATGAGGTATGCCCCCCATGAGAACACCATCAACCGTACCCGGCGTGGTCGCGACCACTGGTAGAAGAACTGGCTGGCGCGGACGATGGGTCCGGCCACCAACTGCGGAAAGAAAGCGACATAGAGCGCGAAACGACCCGGTCTAGTCTGGGCGGGCTCCCGGCCCCGGTACACGTCGATGGTGTAGCTCAATGCCTGAAAAGTGTAGAAAGATATGCCAACCGGCAGCAGCAACTCTACCGCCAAAATCGATCCCTGCCTTGCCGGCACACCCACAAAATCAAGGTACAACTCGTACAGGAATCCCCGGTATTTGAAGTAGGCCAAGAGCCCCAGATTGATCGCTAGAACCAGCAGCAAGGTGAAGCTGCGTAAATATCTGTTGTTTTCACTCAAGGACCGCAGGGCCATCGCCGCCGCAAAGTTGGTGACTATGCAACTCAGCAACAGTAACAGGTAGACCGGCACGTGCCAGCCGTAAAACAACAAGCCGAGTACCAGCAGGCCATACAGATACCAGGCGCTGCGCTTGTCCCGGCCGACACTGAAGCGCAGGGTGAGTACGATGAGGTAGAAAATCAGAAAAGTGATCGATACAAAGCTCATATATGGGTCCAGGGCTGTATATGAGCCTCTGCATTCAATTATAATTGTCGTACAAAACGGTGATCGTCATCATACACAATTTTGTTGAGTACGCTTTCAGTGCTCTGTCAAGGACCAACCAATGGACACGAGTGAACCGATACACCCGGAGCTACCGGGTTCCGCCGTACCCGTGCGCAGGCATGGCTACCATCTGGGCAGGATTCCCTGCTGCGAGGTGTTGCAGGACGCAATGGATCAGAATGTCCTGGTGCTGAATGAAACCGGGGCGCTGATATGGCGCCTGAGCGACGGCGAACGTAATCTGGCGGACATGATCGAGTTGATTTGCGACAGTTTTACAGAGCCACGGGAATCCGTGACGCGGGATGTCAATCGGGCACTGGACACGTTCAGGGTCTACGATTTGATGGACATTACCGGGGTCTAGTGTACGCCCGTCGTAAATTCTGTG
>JAHEIO010000014.1:11503-61816 GCA_024639325.1 Gammaproteobacteria bacterium | reverse complement strand
GGCCACCGGGTGTACAAGAACTATGACCCCAGGGCGACGATCATCAAGAAAACCGCGCATCAGGTGTTCGAGGTTACGGGGAAAAACCCGCTCATCGACATTGCACTGGAGCTGGAGCGCATCGCGCTGGAAGACGATTACTTCGTCAGCCGCAAACTGTATCCAAATGTCGACTTTTACTCCGGCCTGATTTACGAAGCCATGGAGTTTCCGACCAGCATATTCACCGTCCTGTTCGCCATTCCGCGCACCGCGGGCTGGGTCGCGCAATGGCTCGAACAGATGATCGATCCGGAGCTGAAGATAGCCCGGCCGCGCCAGATTTACAGTGGTCCGGCGAAACGCGACTTCATTCCGCTGGAGAAACGGTAAACCGGATTGAAACGATATACGGGCTACCGCAAGAAGCGCTTTAGACCTATAATTCCGTTAATAAATCACACCGATCGAATCGCTTTGTAAATCCGAGCCGGCGAGACGCCTGAACCTGCAATGATTGGCCCAGTCAAATCTATCTCATATCCCAACACACCCCTCAACGGTAATAACGCCGCCTATCTGGAAGATCTCTATCATCGCTATATCGAGGATCCGGGCGCTCTGGACGAACAATGGCGCCTTTACTTCCAGTCGCTGGATCAAGGCACTTCCGAAGCGACTTACCTTCCGGCGGGTGCGCCCGCAAAAATGTCCGAAGCCGGCGCCGCCAAGCAGGCGGCGGTACTCAGACTCATCAACGCCTACCGGGTTAGAGGCCACCAGGTCTCCGAATCCGACCCGCTCAATTTCTATGACAGGGAGCCTGTCCCGGATCTTGCACCGGAATATCACGGCCTGACCGAGGCCGATATGGCCCAGGAATTCGATACCGGTTCTTTTGCCGTAGCGGACCGGATGCGACTGGCGGACATTGTCACCGCGGTCAGGAAGATCTATTGCGGCAGCGTCGGAATAGAGTATTACTACATCACCAATACAAAAAAACGACGTTGGCTGCAGGCGCGCATCGAACCCGCCCTTGGAGACTGGTCTTCCCGGTTCGCCGCCGATACGCGGCGGGAGCTTCTGGAACATCTGACCGCCGCGGAGGGGATCGAACGCTACCTCCACACCAAGTACGTCGGACAGAAGCGCTTCTCGCTGGAGGGCGGCGAGAGCCTGATTCCGATGTTGAAGGAAATCATCCAACGCGGCGGCGCAAACGGCATCAAGGAATTTGTTCTGGGCATGGCTCATCGGGGCCGCTTGAACGTACTGGTAAACATTCTGGGCAAGTCTCCGGGTGATTTGTTTGGCGAATTCGAAGGCAAATACAACTCCGATGAGCTCATCGTGTCCGGCGACGTAAAATATCACCAGGGATTTTCATCTGACGTAGACACCCCGGGCGGGCCGGTGCACCTTGCACTCGCCTTCAATCCTTCCCACCTGGAAATCGTCTCCCCCGTCGTCGAGGGCTCGGTCAAGGCACGCCAGCTGCGCAGGGATGACCGTGAGGGCAAAACGGTTCTGCCGGTCATAGTCCACGGCGATGCCGCCTTTCCCGGACAGGGCGTTGTCATGGAAACCCTGAACCTGTCGAAGACACGCGGATACGGCACCGGTGGTACCGTCCACATCATCGTAAACAATCAGATCGGATTTACCACCAGCAATCCTCTGGATACACGCTCGACGCTGTATTGCACCGAGGTCGCCAAAATGGTGCAGGCACCGATATTCCACGTCAATGGCGACGATCCCGATGCCATACTGTTCTTTACTCAGTTGGCCCTGGACTACCGCATGGAATTCGGCATGGACGTGCTGCTCGACATCAACTGCTACCGGAGACACGGGCACAACGAGGCGGATGAACCCAGGGTTACCCAGCCTTTGATGTACAAAACAATTTCCGCGCTGCCGACCACGCGCAAGATTTATGCGGACCGGCTCGTCGCGGAAGGGGTGCTGAAACCCGAAGAGCCCGATCAGATCGTTGCCCGATATCGCCAACTGCTGGATGAGGGCAAGGTTGTCGCGAAAAACGTGCTGGGCAAGGTGGACAACCCTTATGCCGTTGACTGGAATCCGTATATCCGCAGCAAATGGAATATGGACGTCGAAACCGGCGTTTCCGCTAAAACTTTAAACGACCTGGCTTTGCGGCTGCTCGGAATCCCCGATGGATTCGAACTGCACCCGAGGATCGTCAAGATTATGGAGGATCGCAGAAAAATGGCTGAGGGAAAGTCCCCCCTCGACTGGGGCATGGCGGAGAACCTGGCGTACGCAACACTGATCAACGAAGGTTACCCGGTGCGTATTTCCGGCCAGGATTCCGGCAGGGGCACGTTTTTCCACCGCCACGCCACCCTGCACGACCAGAACAGCCGGGGGGTCTATGTCCCGCTGCGTAATCTCTACGACGGGCAGCCGAGATTCCTTGTCATCAACTCGGTGCTTTCCGAAGAGGCGGTGCTGGCGTTCGAATACGGCTACGCAACGGCCGAGCCGGATACGCTGGTGATCTGGGAAGCCCAGTTTGGCGACTTTGCGAACGGCGCCCAGGTCGTGATCGATCAGTTCATATCCAGCGGAGAGACCAAGTGGGGCCGCCTTTGCGGACTTACGATGTACCTGCCGCACGGTTACGAGGGGCAGGGTCCGGAACATTCATCCGCAAGGCTCGAGAGATATCTGCAGTTGTGCGCCGACAATAATCAACAGGTCTGCGTCCCTACCACCCCTGCCCAGTTTTTTCATCTGATCCGGCGTCAGGCCATCAGGAAATTCAAAAGGCCGCTGGTGGTGATGACGCCGAAGAGCCTGCTGCGGCACAAATTGTCAACCTCACAGCTTTCGAATATCGAATCGGGCCAATTTCAGCTGATTATCCCGGAAATGGAGCCACTCGAAAGCGACACGGTAAAGCGCGTTGTGTTGTGCAGCGGCAAGGTTTATTTCGACCTGCTCGAGGAAAGGCAGAGAAGAAACATCCATGACACCGCGCTGCTGCGCGTGGAACAGCTTTATCCCTTCCCCCGTGACGAACTGAGATCCGAGCTTGCGCGCTACCCCTCTGCGGACGAGGTTTTCTGGTGCCAGGAGGAACCCAGAAATCAGGGCGCATGGTACCAGATACAGCACCACATACTGGCATGCACAAAGGACACGCAATCCATCCACTACAGTGGACGCGCCCCCTCGCCCTCCTCCGCCGCCGGTTACCATAGCATCCACGCAAAGCAGCAAAAGCAGCTCGTGGATGAAGCGCTGTCGCCAGCCACCAACTGAACCAAACAACAATAACGGATCCATATGGCAGTAGAAGTTAAAGTACCGGTACTCCCAGAGTCGGTTACCGAAGCCACCGTGCTCGCCTGGCACAAGAAGGAAGGCGATTTCGTGAACCGGGATGAAAATCTCGTTGATCTCGAGACCGAAAAAGTGGTCCTCGAGGTCCCCGCTCCTGTAAATGGTCTGATAGAGAAGCTGCTGAAAAAGGACGGTGACGTCGTTTCCGGTGATGAACTGCTCGCGATAATCGAACCGAAAGCCGCGAGCGAGGCACCCGCGGCGGCAGCGGCTGAAAGCAGCATGGAAGAGCAAGCGGCAACCAGCCGACAGGACGCCGACCTCAGCCCGGCGGTCAGCAGGCTGGTTGCGGAAAACAAACTGACCCCTGAAGACATAACGGGTACCGGAAGAGGCGGTCGGCTGACCAAGGAAGACGTACTGGGTTTTCTCGAAAGCAGAAAATCCCCGCCTACGGCTCCCGCTGCCGCGACACCCGTGCAGGCGGATGCGGGCGCACCCGGTGCGCGCAACGAGCGCCGGGAGCCGATGAGCAGGATCAGGTCGACGATTGCACGACGGCTCAAGGATGCCCAGAACTCCGCCGCGATGCTCACCTCGTTCAACGACGTCAACCTTCAGGCCGTCATGGACCTGAGGAAAAAATACAGGGAAAAATTCGAGGAAAAATACGGTGTGCGGCTTGGGTTGATGTCGTTTTTCGTCAAGGCGAGCGTGGCGGGGCTGAAGCGCTTCCCGGTCGTCAACGCTTCCATGGACGGCAGCGACATCATCTATCACGACTACTGCGATATCGGCATCGCCGCCGCATCTCCACGGGGCCTTGTAGTGCCAATCATCAGGGACGCCGAAACCAAGAGCTTTGCGCAGATCGAAATCGAAATCTCGGATCTCGGCGGAAAAGCCCGGGAAGGCAAGCTGGCGATGGATGAACTCGTCGGGGGCACGTTCACCATCACCAACGGAGGGGTGTTCGGATCGATGCTGTCGACCCCCATACTGAATCCGCCTCAGAGCGGCATCCTGGGCATGCACCGAATAGAGCAAAGGCCGGTTGCGGAAAACGGTGATGTCGTAATACGGCCAATGATGTATATCGCCCTGACCTACGACCACAGAATCATCGACGGTGCGGAAGCCGTCCGGTTCCTGGTAACGGTCAAGGAATCGCTCGAAGACCCGGCCCGCCTGCTGCTGCAGGTATGACCGGAATCGATAACACCTGATTGTTCAAGAATTATGGCTGATGAATTTGACGTCGTGGTGATTGGCGCCGGTCCCGCCGGTTATGTCGCCGCTATCCGCTGTGCTCAACTGGGAATGTCCACGGCCTGCATCGACGACCGCACCGACAAGCAGGGCAAGCCCTCGCCGGGCGGCACCTGTCTCAATGTAGGCTGCATACCTTCCAAGGCGCTGCTCGATTCGGCAGAGCACTACCATCACCTCAACCACGAATTCGCTGCGCATGGAATCAGGGTCACCGGCGCAAGCATCGACGTGGCCACCATGATGGCGCGCAAGGACAAGATCGTCAGTACACTGACCGGGGGCATCGATCAGCTTTTCAAGGCCAACAAGATCACCTACCTGCATGGCCGGGGCCGTCTTCTTCCAGGAAACGAAATCGAGGTTACCGCCGGTGAGGACACCCGGCGTGTCCGCGCAATAAACGTCATCATTGCCTCGGGGTCGATGCCGATCGATATCTCCGTTGCACCACTTGATCACGATTTGATCATTGACTCCACGGGGGCGCTGGAACTCGAGGAGGTGCCCAGGAGGCTGGGCGTGATCGGCGCCGGTGTGATCGGCCTCGAAATGGGCAGCGTCTGGCGAAGGCTCGGGGCCGAGGTAACCCTGCTCGAGGCGATGGACGATTTCCTGCCCGCGGCGGACCCCAATATCGCCCGAGACGCACTGAAGCAGTTCAAGGCACAGGGCCTGAACATCAAGCTCGGATGCACCGTCACACGCAGTGAAATATCAGGCAGAAAAGTAAACGTCTGGTACAAGGACAAGAACGGAGAGCAGCAGATCGAAGTGGATCGGTTGATCGTTTCGGTGGGCCGAAAACCCAATACCGACGACATCGCGGACGACCTCGTCGGCCTTGCAAAGAACGAGCGGGGCTTCATCGAAATCGACGACCAATGGCGCACCAACGTACCCAACGTCTATGCCGTAGGCGACGCGGTCCGCGGAGCGATGCTGGCCCATAAAGGTTCCGAAGAGGGCGTCGCCGTGGCTGAATTCATATCGGGGAATTATGCCCACGTCAATTACGACGTGATCCCCTGGGTGGTTTATACGCTTCCCGAAATCGCCTGGGCCGGCAAGACAGAGCAGCAGCTGAAGGATGAAGATGTACCCTACCGCACCGGTGCGTTCCCATTCGCGGCGACGGGCCGCGCAAGAGCGATGGAGCAGCCCGTAGGACAGGTCCGAATCATCGCCCATGAACGCAGCGATAAAGTGCTGGGGGTACATATCGTCGGCCCCTACGCCTCGGAACTGATCGCCGAAGCCGTTGTTGCGATGGAGATGCAAGCGACCAGCGAGGACATCGCCCGCATCGTGCACGCCCACCCGACCCTGTCGGAAGCCATGCATGAGGCCGCGCTTGCGGTAGACAAACGGGCGATCCATAAAGCAAACTGAACTCGACTCGAGTCCGCCGATCACCGTGAAAGCATTCTTATTGGAGATTTGATCCCGTTCCATATGCAAACGTCAATGTTACCCTCAGAAATTTTCAAGGCCTACGATATCAGGGGCGTGGTGGATAAATCCCTGTCCGAGGACGTGGTGACACGGATCGGACAGGCTCTCGGGACGGAGGCGCTGGCGCTCGGCCAGGACGCCATCGTCATCGGCCGCGACGGGCGACTCTCCGGACCCCGTCTGGTAGCCGCACTGTCGGAAGGGGTTATGGCGGCGGGTTGCAATGTCATAGACATTGGCATGGCGCCGACTCCGGCAATCTACTTTGCGACATTCCATCTCGGAACGCAGTCCGCGGTGGCCGTGACCGGCAGCCACAACCCGCCTGAATACAACGGACTGAAGATCGTGCTCAACGGCGAGACGCTGGCCGGGGAGCGTATACAGGCGGTGAGGCAACGCATCGAAAATGGCGATCTGGCAACGGGTGCCGGGACGCACAGGCACCTGGAAATTCTGGATGATTACATCGAGCGTATCGTCAGCGACGTCAAACCCAGCCGAGCCATGAAGATCGTCATCGATTGCGGCAACGGCGTGGGTGGAACGGTGGCGCCGAGATTGTACAGAGAACTCGGGTGCGAGACCGTGGAGCTGTTTTGTGACGTCGATGGGAATTTCCCCAACCACCATCCCGATCCGAGTCAGCCGGCGAATTTGAAAGATCTGGTGGAAGCCATAAAGCTGCACGATGCGGAAATCGGGCTTGCATTCGATGGCGACGCCGACCGCCTGGGAGTGGTCACACCGGATGGCAACGCGGTCTGGCCGGACCGTCAGATGATCCTGTTCGCCAGGGATATACTGAAACGCCAGCCTGGCGGCAAGGTGATATACGACGTCAAATGCTCGCGCAATCTTCCGGTGGAGATCTCGGCAGCGGGTGGTGAGCCCGTGATGTGGCGCACCGGGCACTCGTTCATAAAAGCCAAGCTCAGGGAATCGGGCGCGGTGCTGGCCGGCGAGATGAGCGGGCACATCTTTTTCAAGGAGCGATGGTTCGGATTCGACGACGGCTTGTACACGGGCGCGCGTCTGATCGAACTGCTATCCAAGCAGGACAAGACGCCCCAGCAAGTTTTCGACGCACTGCCTGACAGTATCAATACGCCCGAGCTTCACATCCCGATGGAAGAAGGAGAACACTACCGGTTAATGGATGAACTGAGGGCGAATGCACAGTTTCCGACAGGCAAGGTCAGCAAGATCGACGGCCTGCGCGTCGATTTCGAGGATGGTTTCGGCCTGGTGCGACCTTCCAACACCACACCCCTGCTGGTTCTTCGCTTCGAAGCCGACAACGAGGCGGCGCTTTCGCGTATCAAAGATCAGTTTCGGGAACTCATCCTAACCACCAGGCCTGAAACCCCATTGCCGTTTTAGACTGCCCAACATAACTAGGCGGCCGGTATTGACTATCCCGGGGAAAACGGATCACGGTCGTCTGCGGACTCGCTGGCGCCGTATCGTCGAGACGCAGAGTCTAAAAATGGCGCACGTCGATGCACTGCCCCAGCTGTCATTGATGGGCGTGGTCGCCGGGCTGCTTTCCGGCGGCGTCATCATTGCTTTTCGATGGGTCGTGGAAATCGGAGCGCCACTGCTATTCCCCATGGAGCACAGCGATGCCTTCGAGGGTATCGAGCCGCATTGGCGCCTGGTAATTGCGATATCCGGTGGACTGATCGTGGGCCTGCTGTTTCACTTCGCGCATCGCAGCGTGCGCCAGGTCGGGGTGGTCCACGTCATCGAGCGACTCAACTACCACCAGGGCCACATGCCTTTGCGCAATGCTTTGATGCAGTTCGTCGGCGCGGCACTGAGTATCGTATGCGGTCACTCCGTCGGCCGCGAGGGGCCCAGCATCCACCTTGGCGCCACCAGTGGAAGCCTGCTGGGCAGAAAACTCGGACTACCGAACAACAGTGTACGCACGCTGGTGGGCTGCGGCGTGGCCGCGGCCATTGCGGCCGGTTTCAATACGCCGCTGGCCGGCGTGGTATTCGCCATGGAAGTGGTTCTGATGGAATACACCATCATCGGATTCGTCCCGATCATACTGGCGGCGGTCAGTGCTGCCGCGGCAACCCGACTGGTGTTCGGAGAGCACGTGCTGTTCTTCGTCAGCGTACACGAATGGAATACCCTCGACGAGTTCCTCTACGCGCTGTTCCTGGGGGTCGTAATCGGCATACTGGCAGCGACCTTCATTAGACTCACGTTGCGGATATACAGCTCGACCAGTCGCGTTGCAATCTGGGTACGTTTGCTGACGGCCGGGGCGATCGTCGGATTGATAGCAATCCCCGCGCCGGAGGTCATGGGTATCGGCTACGACACGGTGAACTCCGCATTGCTTGGCGAACTGGCTCTGTTCACTCTCGCCATGGTTGCGGCCGCCAAACTCCTTGCGACGGCCGCCTGCATCGGACTGGGCTCCCCCGGCGGATTGATCGGCCCGACCCTGCTCATTGGAGCCAGCGCCGGAGGTGCGGTAGGTTCTCTTATCATTCACATCTCCGAAGCCCAGATCTCGAGCGGCACCTATGCCATGCTGGGCATGGGCGCCATGATGGCGGCAACCCTGCAAGCCCCACTGGCCGCGCTTCTGGCAATTCTCGAAATGACCGCCAACCCGAACCTCATCATGCCCGGCATGACGGCCGTCATCTCCGCGGTGCTGGTCACTCGCGTGGTTTTCGGATGCTCCTCCATCTATCAACTCGTTCTGCAATGCCGGGGGCTGGACATCCACAGTGATCCACTGTCACAGAGCCTTCGACGGGTAGGAATCGTCCGCGCCATGGACAGAAACTTTTCCCGGTCCTCACGGATCGTGAGCAGTGATGATGCGGCGGCGCTGTTGCATAAATCGCCAAACTGGATAGTCGTCGCGGATCGGCAGGGAACGGAGGCATTGCTGCCCGCGGCCGACCTCGCACTCTATCTTGGGGAGCACCCTGAACGGCGGGAAATCGATCTCATGGAGATACCCGCCAAACGCCAGGACCTGTCCCGGACCGATGTGCAGGCAAGTCTGCAGGACGCCCTCGAGCTGCTGAACGATTCTGGCAAGCAGGCCCTTTATGTAACCGGGACACGCGGCAGTGGACTCGATCGCATCTATGGCGTGCTGACGCGCGAGCACATCGAACTGTCTTACAGGATGAAGAGCTAGCCTAACCCGGTCGCAAACCGAGGGACTTGGACGCTGCATCGAAAAAGAAAATGGCGGTGAATAATGCAAATCTGGAATTGACCGACGATTTCGTCATGGCTGTGATGAATGCAACCAGCGATAGCGGAGTCTACGAGGCGTGCGCCCGCTGGGTACTCTTCGAGTTCGACAAGTACTACATGGAGTTTCGCGCCGTCGCAACAGTCGCCAAGCTGGCGTTCGAGCAGCGAAACCCTGCGTTATCGGTATCGATCAGCAAGAAGCGGTTGTCCCTGTACAGTCTAAGCATGCGAAAGCTGGGCGGACGATTGAAGGGAGCGCTCCCGTTCGATGCCGAAGACCAGACTCTCTGGGACAAACTCGAAGGCAGATACTGGGAATTGATAAGACATCGCTACGAGGCCGACCTTGCTCTGGCGTATATCCATTCGGTGCGAAGATCAATTCTGAGGAGCGAGTGGAAGCCGGTAGATTACTCGTTTGGCAGATCGATAGAAACCGATACCACCCTATCCGCAAACATCATCAAGACGATATCTTCAGGCCCACGATTGACGCTTGATGACATGATCGAGATGCTGTCGGTTCCGGGATTCTCGGCGCCATTCAGGAACCTGGAAGAGGACGGCGCGCTGTGCAGGGACAGATTGAACGGACTTCTCGATTCCAGCTACGGCGTGGATAAGGGAATCGCCAGGGTCGACCTTTTCAATGCCGGGTTCTACCGTAACCGAGGGGTTTATGTTGTAGGCAGGGTGGTTCTCGACTGCGGTAAACTGATGCCTCTGATCCTCGCTCTACTCAATGACGAATCGGGGGTCTATGTCGACGCCGTGCTGCACACCGTCGACGACGCCCACAATTTATTCAGTTCGACGCTGGCTAATTTTCACGTCACCACGCCCTACTATCACGAACTCGCGGATTTCCTCCATACGCTGATGCCCGAGCGTCCGATTGGCCTGCACTATACAACCATTGGATACAACCACTTCGGCAAAGTGGCGGTAATGAACGAACTCAAGGACGAAGTCACTGCCACCGGCGAAGTCTTCGAATCGTCCCCCGGCTACAAAGGCACCGTTGCCATCGGTTTTTCGACCCCATCATCAGCATTCAATCTGAAGATCATCCGCAACAAACCCACGGATGACTACAAGTGGGACACATTCGATGGCGTCGATGCGGTGTTGAAAAAGTATACTCGCGTGCACGACATCAACCGCACCGGAAGCATGCTCGACAATATCATTTACTACAACGTAAAACTCGACAAGGACTGGTTCGATGTAAGCCTGCTGGAAGAACTTCTAGACGCCGGGTCCGATTGCGTGTCGGAACAGGGCGGCGCCGTCGTATTCAAACATCTCATAGTCCAGGTCAGGATGATTCCGCTTCCGCTGTTTCTGGAGAGCGCGTCACCGGAAGATGCGAAAACCGCGATCGTAAATCTTGGGTACTGCATCAAGAACAACATCGCCGCGAATATTTTCAACAAAGACCTCGACGCCAGAAACTATGGCGTGAGCCGATACCTGAAAGTTTATCTTTTCGACTACGACGCGCTGGAAGACCTCATCGATGTGAAGATCCGGACCAATCTGGATCGCTTCTACGGCGAGGAGGACGTGCCCGAGTGGTTTTTCGAAGACGGTGTGGTGATTCTTCCCGAGGAGATCGAGTCGGGTCTGCGCATCCCCGACCGTGGACTTACAAAAGTGTTTCGCCAGCATCATGGCGATTTGCTCACGCCGGGATACTGGGAGAGGATCCAGAATGCGCTCATGAAATCCGCCGTTCCAAGCGTGCGCGTGTACCCGGAAGACAGACTTCTCAGAAACGCATGATCGTGCTGACCCGACTGATCATCGCAGGAGTCGCCGCACTATGTTTTTGCATCGCCGGGATGGAAATCACCAGCCGGATCGGCGGCAGCCTCGTCATGTACCAGGACCCGGCCGAGAGCGCCGAGGCGCTGGCAGCCGAAGGTCGCTGGGCGGAAGCTTCCATGCTCGCCGAATTTTCCCTGACGCGCCCCGACCTGGGCGATCCGAAAAGAGCGGCTGAAGTATCGCGGCGCGCGAGCGAAGAACTGAACAGCTTCAGGGGTCAGATTGAGCGGTTTGCTCACGGTGCGATAACCGGTGAACCGACCGACATGGCTTCCATGATGGGCAGCCTTTCGCTGGATCTGTTCGTGATCGGCGATATCCGGGATCTCGCCGTTCAGGGCTGGAAGGAGGCCGCCGACGGCTCCGGGGACAGTGTGATCCTGGCACTTTCCGCCGTTGGGCTGACGACGACTCTGGCGCCGCACTTGGACTGGGCCCCCGCCCTGCTGAAGGCACTGAAGCGCTCGGGCGCACTGACACGAGAGTTCGTTCAATTTTTATCGCTTACGGTGCGGCAGTCCGCGAAAACCCGGGACTACGGTAGGCTCACCGCGGTGGTCGGCGATTTCGGTCAGGCGGCGAGGCGGCTCGGACCCGGACCGCTGAGGGGTGCCATGGCCGCGGTTGACAACGCCGACGACCTAAGCCGCGTGGCCAGGGCCGCTGAATTCGATGCCAACGGTACCTATGCGCTCGCCCGCCTGTTCGGCAAAGACGGTGTCAAAGCGATCGGCAAGGACGGCAAGAACGTCGGGGCCCTGCTTGCCTCCGTGAAGGCCGGGTCGAGGATATCGAAATTCCTGAAAAAAACTGCGGGATCTTTGCCAACGGCATGGATCGCCATTATCATGGTTGCGTCGCTTCTGGCGCTGATCGGCGCTATGCTGCCGGGCAAACGCCGTTTAACCCGGACCCGGGTGACGACGCGATAATGATCTCTAACATCGGAGGCCGAGCTGAAACCATGAACTTGGCATTGAAAGTGCTTGGCGCCTACCTGGTCTTTCTCTCGGGAACAACCGTATTGCAGGCGCAGAGTGTTACGGTTGGAGACGTCCATATCGATCATCCCTGGGCAAGGCCTTTGCCGGCCATTTCCAAAATCGGCGCCGTCTACATGACGATCAAAAACAGCGGCGTCAAAAATGACAGGCTCGTCTCCGGTTCGTCACCGGTGTCCGAGCGCGTCGAGCTGCATACTCATATTCATCAGAACGGTATGATGATGATGCGCCCCGTCGAAAAGATCGAGGTCCCCGCTGGCGGAGAGGCCGCCCTGGCACCCGGAGGAGCGCACCTGATGCTGATCGGCCTCAATTCGACGATGACCGAAGGCACGGAATTTCCGTTGACTCTGCGCTTCGAGCATGCGGGAGAGATAGCGTTGACCGTTAAAGTCGGGCAGCCCTAGCCCGAATATTGCACCGGTATCCCGAGCGATGGCGCAGGACAGGTTTGGCTGAGCGCCGGTCCGGTGCATTATGCGGTCTAAGGCGATACGAAAAACTGACGGAGCGCAGGGATCGAAACCATGCAGCGTTGCCGCAGTACCGGTCAATCCGCGGGAACCGCGCGCTCGCGGGCCCATTCACGCAGGTAGTCGATACGTTCCTTCATCACCACCGAGAGCGGGCGGGTCTGCCGGATCTCCTGCAGGAGGATTTGCTCACTCACTTCGATCTGCCGGGCGTGCGCGGCGTAGTGTGCCGCCACGACCGCCTGCTCGATCTCGGCGCCCGAGAAGCCGGCGGAGGCCCGGGCCAGGTTGAGCAGATCAAGGCGCGTCGTATCGAACCTGCGCTTGCTCAGGTGAATCTCGAATACACGGCTGCGGGTACTCGTGTCGGGCAGGTCGACGAAAAAAATCTCATCCAATCTGCCCTTGCGCACGAGTTCTGGGGGCAACGCCTCGATGTCGTTCGCGGTTGCGACAACGAACACCGCGCCGGAGTGCTCCGCCATCCACGTCAGCAGTGTGCCGAGCACCCGCTGTGATGTCCCGCCGTCGAGATCGTTACCGCCCACGCCTTTTTCGATCTCATCCACCCACAGCACGCAGGGCGCCATGACCTGTGCCGCGCGCAGAGATTCACGCAGGTTCCGCTCCGTCTCACCGTGGTACTTGTTGAACAATGCGCCAAAATCGAGCCGCAGCAACGGCACGCCCCACACCCCGGCTACGGCCTTGGCGGCGAGGCTCTTTCCGCAGCCCTGGACACCTAGTAACAGGATCCCCTTCGGTACGTCCAGTGGATTCGCCGCGTCAAGAAACGGTCCTTTGCGCTGATCCAGCCAGCGCTTGAGCCGCTCGAGGCCGCCGACGTTCGAGAATCTTTCCGTCTCGAATTCATAGTGGAGCACACCGTCCTTGTTCAACATGTCGTATTTCGCCCGCATCAGCCCGGGCAGATCGTGTTCGTTGATCGCGCCGTCGTCATAGATCGCCTTTCGCGCGAGGCGTTTCACCTCCGGGATTGTGAGCCCCGCGAGGTTGTTGACCAGGCGCTCGTAAGCCGCCGGATCCACCGCCACCCGGCTTGCAGAATTTTGCTTGGTCCATTGGTCGGCCACGCCGTTGACGACGTTACGCAGCGTGCGCTCGTCCGGCAGGCTGAGCTCGAATTCGGCTGAAAAGACAGCGAGTTCGCCGGGCAGCTTCAGATCGTGGCTGATGAACACCAGCGTCTTGCGCTGCTGTTCGTATGCGATGGCAATGTCCTTGATGAGGCGGACATGAACCGGTGTCTCGAGGTAGGGATGGAAGTCCAGAAGCACGTAAATGCCGGGCTGCGTCGATGATTTCACATGGCCCAGCACTTCCTCTGGCTGGCTGTTCATTCGCTGGGGCTTGTATCCGGGGTCGAGTCTCAGCAGGCCCTCGGTAATGGTCCACTGAAAAACAGGAAGTCCGATCCGGTTTTTCAAGGAATCGATCAGAGCGACGGCACGCCGCTCTTCACGCGTGCTGATCGCAATGATTGGAATGTGCGAACTGATGAGGAGCTCGAGATCGTGGCTATCGTTCATATACGTGAAAAGTATAGCCACCCTTTTTTCTCATGGAAACGCAAGCTGCTAATGCAGAGTTGTTCCAAATCGGCACTGGACCCGGGTTTTCAGATCAGAACCAGCGGTCGGCGACCAACATGACGCATCCGCAGGTGGATTGTTGTAGTATCTTTAGCGCAATTGCGAAATACGGTTCGAGACCAGGCTTATGAGCAAAATGATCAGGCAATCCAAGACGTTTTTCATCCGCGGCTCGTTTGCGATGCTGCTCTGCGCATCCGCCGTAGACGCCGAGCAGGTGACCGTCGAAACCCTGGACTGCAACGGCAGTGTCGGATTCGGCAGTTTTGACGATCGAAGGCTTCACAAAATACTGGAAGGTGGTTGCGAAAACCCCGGCAACCCGGGCGAAAATCTGCAACAAATCTTGCTGCGCTCCAAATACGGGCAAACTACGGATCAGGTGCTGTGGGTAACGCTGGATGAAGCCCGCAACGTAATGGCGCAAATCCGGGCAAACAAGGCGGTTCGCCAGGAATTTCTCAAACAGAGAAACCAGGTCAACGTCAGGGTCGATCCGGGTAAAGCCGCCCCCAGCGGGTCCGAGAGTTCGAACGTTCCCGAAGCATCGGCGCAATAAGACAGGGCAGAATTGACATGGGTCGGAGCCGCTGTCGCGATGCTGGGATCGGCATACCGCCGGGAAACGTTTTCTAGTGTACTGTTTCAAAAATCGCCTTGCGTTTATCTTCAGGCGTTTGTCTCTTGCGGAGTACAGATTTAGACTGGATCGCCACGTCGCTAAGCTTCTCGCGATGAAAACCGCAGTCATTGCGAGCGCAGCGAAACAATCCAGTAGAACACGCTATTTACACCCGAGTGGTACTAAGACAGTGTGCTATTTGCGGGACAATACACGCTAGATTTCCGCTGCTTCAGAGTGAAATCCCTACCTGGAGGCCTCCTGTGCATTTAACAGATTTCAAGGCGTTGACTTTCGACGTCTATGGTACGCTCATCGACTGGGAGAGTGGGATCATTGCCGCGCTGGATCCGTTGACGCGCCGGATCTCTGGTTCACTTGACCGTAATCAGATCCTCGAGGCTCACGCCTTCCACGAGTCCGAGACCCAGCGACAGACACCCGGCAAGCTTTACTCACAGCTTCTCGCGGTTGTGTACAAGCGTCTGGCGGAAGAGTGGTCGATCCCGGTGAGCTGGGACGAATGCCTGGCCTACGGTAGTTCGGTACGAAACTGGCCGGCTTTCGACGACAGTGCCGACGCGCTTCGGTACCTGAAAAGCCACTACAAACTCGTCGTGCTTTCCAACGTCGACAATACGAGTTTTGCCCACAGCAATGAAAGGCTTGACGTCACGTTCGACGCCGTCTATACCGCCGAAGACATCGGTTTCTACAAACCCTCTCCGCGCAATTTCGAATACATGATCGGGAATCTGGCGCGCCTCGGCATCGAAAAGCACGAGATCCTCCACACCGCCGAAAGTATGTTTCACGATCATGCTCCGGCCAACCGGGCCGGCATTGCCAACTGCTGGATCTACCGCCGCCACGCCCAGGAGGGCTTTGGAGCCACCATGAACCCCGGGGAAATGCCGGATTACGGCATGCTATTCAACAGCATGGCGGATCTGGTGAAGGCGCACCAGAAAGAAGTCGGCGACGGCCGGCCCGGGTTTACAGTTCGCCGATGAACGCGCCGAGGCGCGACACGGCATCCTGCAGTCTTTCCAGCGTGTTCGCATAGGACAGACGCACGTGCTGCAGGTGGCGATATTCGCCAAAATCCCTGCCGGGGGTGATGGCTACGCCGGTCTTCTGCAATAGCTTCATCGCGAACTCCTCGCTGTCGTTGCTGAACCGGCTGACGTCGGCGTAGACATAGAACGCGCCCTGGGGCATGACCGGTATCTCGAAACCCAGACCCCGAAGAGCCGGTACCAGATAATCCCTGCGCTCCTGAAACAGGCGGCGCCTGCGGTCGCATTCGGTCCTGACCTGCGGCGTCATCGCGGCCAAAGCCGCATACTGCGCGGGGGCACTGGTGGATATGTAAAGATTCTGTGCAAATTTGGTGATGTCGTCGATGTAGTACTCTGGACAAACCAGCCATCCGATGCGCCAGCCCGTCATGCCGTAAAACTTCGAAAAGCTGTTGACGACGAAGACGTCGGGGGAATCGTACAGGGCGCTGCGAACGTCCACGTCGTAGGTCAGGCCGTGGTAGATCTCGTCGACGACGCAGACGCCACCCAGTTCTTCGACGGTGCGAACGATCGACGTCATTTCTTCAACAGGCACGATCGTACCGGTGGGGTTCGAAGGCGAGGCGATCAGGACCGCACGGGTCCGTGCACGCCAGTTCCTGCGGATGAGCTCCGCGGTGAGCTGATAGTTGGTCGACGCGTCGGTGGGTATCAGCTTGGGCCGGCCCCCAAACAGCCTGATGAAATTACTGTTGCATGGATAGCCGGGGTCAGCCAGCAGCACCTCATCACCCGGGTCGATCATTACGCCGAATATCAGCAAGAGAGCACCGGACGATCCCGGGGTCACCGCGATTCGACCCGCCGGCGGCCTGCAGGCACGCGCATAGGTCCTGGCGATTGCCGACCTCAATTCCGGTATACCCATCGCGGGTGTGTACTTCGTGTGGCCCTGCTTCAACGCGGCGCGACCCGCCTTGACCACGGCAACGGGACTCTCGAAGTCCGGCTCACCCACCTCGAGATGGATGATGTCTCGTCCCCGGGCCTCCATGCGCCATGCCTTGTCCAGCACTTCCATAGCGAAAAAGGGCTGGATCTCCCCGGTGCGCCTGGCGCGGGGCAGCTGCCGACCGGTTTTTTCCTCTCCCTTCGGCCGCTTCGATGCTCTTGACTTTTTTCTCACGGCTCCCGACGCGGTACGTGATGACTTGGCGTTCGAAACGGTTGTTGCGGCGTTTGCTTTTTTACCGCTTTTTCTAAAAGTTGTTTTTGCCATTCAAATCAAACCCGGTGTTGTACTTCAATCGTCAAGCTGATGTTCGTCATAGCGGTAGTCTATTCGAAGGTCATACCCTGCACGTGCTGGAAACCCCGTGGCAGCTTGCGGCCCCTGCGGCCTCTTTCGCCCGAATAGTGCTCGATATCTTTCGGTTTGAGTCGAAAATATCGTTTCCCGGAGAGGATCACGATGCTGTCACCCCGGTGGAACGTCGCGGCGACGAGTACGGACTCTTCACCGGCTTGCCTCTTCTTGAGTGGTATGTTGATAAGCTTCACGCCCCGGCCCCGGTTCATCACCGGCAGTTCATCCGCGGTGTAAACCAGCAGGTAGCCGCCGGTAGTCACGACCGCGACCCGATCCTCCGCCGGGTCATATACCCGCTGCGGCGTCAGCACATGGCCGCCGGACGGCACCGTCAGCGTACTCTTGCCTTTTTTATTCTTGGTGTACATCTCCCCCAGGGCCGCGATGAAACCGTAGCCGGCGTCGGTCGCCAGCAGGTACAGGTCTTCGTCCGCGCCCATCATGACCCCGGCAAACGTCGCGCCGGCGGGGGGTTTCAGGGTACTGCTCAGGGGTTCACCCTGGCTGCGTGCGGAAGGCAGGCCGTGTGCCGCCACGGTGTAAGTACGCCCCGTTGAGTCCAGGCAAACGATTTGCTGATTGCTGCGACCGTGCGCCGCATGGAGGTAGGCATCGCCGGTTTTATAGTTCAGGCTGCGGGGATCGACCTCGTGTCCCTTTGCCGCACGCACCCAGCCCTTCTTCGACAACACGACGGTGATCGCCTCGGATGGGATGAGAGCGGTCTGATCGATCGCCCGGGCTGTGCCACGCTCGACAATGGGAGACCGCCTCGTGTCCCCGAATTCCTCGGCATCCTCGATCAATTCGTCCCTGACCAGCCTTTTGAGCCTGGCCGTGGACGAGAGGATTTTCTGCAAACTTTCGCGCTCGCCGCTCAGCTCCATCTGCTGTCCGCGTATCCGCATCTCCTCCAGCTTTGCCAGATTCCTCAATTTCAATTCGAGGATGGCTTCCGCCTGCTCGTCGCTGAGGCGGAACCGCTTCATCAGGACAGGTTTGGGTTCGTCCTCGGTACGAACGATATGGATCACTTCATCGATATTCAGGTATGCGGTGAGGTAACCATCGAGGATATGCAACCGCTTGACAACCCGCTCCAAGCGCCATTGCAGACGTCGCCTAACGGTCGCCGTCCTGAATTCCAGCCATTCCTTCAGCAGCGACCGGATGTCAAACACCCTGGGTCGCCCGTTCAGGCCGATCATGTTCATATTTACGCGGTAACTTCGTTCCAGATCCGTGGTTGCAAAAAGATGGTCCATCAACGCTGCCAGTTCCACTCGGTTCGATCTGGGTTCGATCACCAGGCGGGTCGGGTTTTCGTGATCCGATTCGTCGCGCAGATCGCTGACCAGCGGCAGCTTTTTAGCATTCATCTGCGCCGCGATCTGCTCCAGAATCTTCGAACCGGAGACCTGATAGGGCAGCGCGTTGATCACGACGTTGCCATCTTCACGCGCCCAGGTCGCCCTCTGCCGCACGGATCCCGTACCGGTCTCGTAGATTTGCCTGATCTCCTCTTTCGGGGTTACGATTTCGGCGTGCGTGGGATAATCCGGTCCCTCGATATGCTCGCACAGTTCGGCCAGCGTAGCGCCGGGCGACTCCAGCAGCCTGACGCAGGCCGACACCACCTCCCGGACGTTGTGAGGTGGAATATCCGTCGCCATTCCGACGGCGATGCCGGAGCCGCCGTTCAACAACACGTTGGGCAGGCGCGCCGGCAGGACTCGGGGCTCATCCAGTGTACCGTCGAAGTTGGGCGCCCAATCCACAGTCCCCTGAGCCAGCTCGTTGAGCAGGGCATTGGCGTACCGTGTCAGTCTGGATTCCGTGTACCGCATGGCGGCGAACGATTTGGGGTCGTCGGATGAGCCCCAGTTGCCCTGGCCGTCGATGAGCGGGTATCGATAGGTGAAATCCTGCGCCATCAATACCATCGCCTCGTAGCAGGCGCTGTCGCCATGGGGATGAAATTTGCCAATGACGTCGCCGACCGTACGTGCGGACTTCTTGAATTTTGCCGCTGCATGCAGCCCCAGTTCCGACATCGCAAAGATGATGCGGCGCTGCACGGGTTTGAGCCCGTCCCCGATAAACGGCAGCGCGCGATCCAGGATGACGTACATGGAGTAATGGAGATAGGCGCGCTCCGCAAAAGTAGCAACGGGCAGGCCGACGATCTCGGACCTCGGGATCAGCGTTGCCGTCTGGGTGCGTTTACTTTTTCTCGGAGTCGACTTACGAGGCATCAGTTTACCCGCCAGGATTCAGCAACGCTTGGTGTCAATTGAAGTTGACCTGGTCGCCGTTTTTGCTCAACCAGGTTTTGCGGTCCGCCGCACGCTTTTTGGCCAGCATCATATCCATTACGCGCTGTGTGTTGTCTCCCCGCGCCACCTCCATGCGCACCAGCCGGCGCGTCGCCGGATCCATTACGGTTTCCCTGAGCTGCAGCGGATTCATCTCACCCAGACCCTTGAAGCGCTGGACGTTTACCTTGCCCTTGATCCTCTCCGATTCTATGCGGTCCTGAACCCGTGATTTCTCCACATCGTCGAGCGCGTAGAACACCTCCTTGCCGATATCGATCCGGTACAGCGGCGGCATGGCGACATGGACCCGCCCTGCGTCTACCAGCGGACGGAAGTGTCTGACGAACAGCGCACACAACAAGGTTGCAATATGGGCACCGTCGGAGTCCGCGTCGGCCAGGATGCACACCTTGCCGTAACGCAATCCGCCCAGCTCGGCAGATCCGGGATCCACGCCCAGGGCGATGGCGATATCGTGCACTTCCTGGGAAGCGAGCACCTCGGCGGAATCCACCTCCCACGTATTCAGGATCTTCCCGCGCAGCGGCATGATTGCCTGGTACTGGCGATCCCTTGCCTGCTTGGCGGATCCGCCGGCGGAATCGCCTTCGACCAGAAACAGCTCGGTTTGCTCCAGGTCCTGGCTCGTGCAGTCGGCCAGTTTGCCGGGAAGCGCCGGCCCGGTTGTGACCTTCTTGCGAGTAACGCGCTTGCCCGCGCGCAGCCTCGCCTGCGCGTTGTCGATGGCAACCGCGGCAATGCGCTCACCTTCGGCGATGTGGCGGTTCAGCCAGAGGCTGAGCTCATCCTTGATCACGCCATGCACGAATGCCGCCGTGTCTCTGGAGGACAAGCGGTCCTTTGTCTGACCCGTGAATTGGGGATCTTTCAATCGAACGGATAGAATGAAATTGCAGCGAGCCCAGATGTCGTCAGCGATCAGCTTGACGCCCCGTGGCAGAAGATCACGATTGTCGCAGAATTCTCTGGTGGCATCGGCTAGACCGGCCTTGAAACCGTTGACATGCGTGCCGCCCTGCACTGTCGGTATCAGGTTGACGTAGCTTTCGGCCACATCCTGCGCGCCGTCGGCCAGCCATACAACCGCCCAGTCAACCATCTGATCCTGGCTCTTTTGGTGTCCGATTATGGGTTCTTCGGGAACGGGATCGCCGTAGTCCAGATGACTCTGCAGATAATCCTGAAGTCCATCCTCGTATATCCATTCGTCGTCATTGTTCCGGTTTTTCTCATCCCTGAAAGTAATGGTCAGGCCGGGGCACAATACGGCCTTGGCTCTCAATGCGTGTTTCAGACGCCCCACATTGATTCTCAGGGTGTCGAAGAACTGCTCGTCGGGCCAGAACCGGATGATGGTGCCGGTATTGCGATGCCCGACGCTGCGGACGGACTTGAGCTCGGATCGCTTTTGCCCGCCCGCAAAAGACATTTTGTACTCGGCACCTCCCCGTCTCACCCAGACATCCAGCCTTTTGGAAAGGGCGTTTACCACCGAGACGCCTACGCCATGGAGGCCGCCTGAAAAACGGTAGTTCTTGTTGGAGAACTTGCCGCCGGCATGCAGCCGGGTCATGATGACTTCCACGCCGCTCACCTTTTCCTCCTTGTGCTGGTCGACCGGCATCCCCCGGCCATTGTCAGCCACACTGATGGAGCCGTCATCATGAAGGACGACCTGTATTATACCGGCATATCCCGTGATCGCTTCATCGACGCTGTTGTCGACCACCTCCTGAATGAGGTGATTCGGCCTCTCCGTCTCGGTATACATGCCGGGTCGCTTGCGGACGGGCTCGAGGCCGGACAGCACTTCGATCGCCGAAGAGTCGTATGAGGAATTCATCGTTGCGAGTGACGCGACATCAAAAATACAGGTGTGGCCCGATCCTTGGGGGCGACATGATAATCTTTACGGAAAAAAGATTAAAGTTCAGCCCTCATCCGGCACAGGGGAAGAAGGTCGGGATGAGGGGTGAGGGGTGAGGGAAAACGAGTCAGTTCTGATCCAAATCCGCTGCCAGGGATTTCCGGCTTGCTTCCGCCAACGGATTGTTCTCCGCCTTGTACTCGGGATGGTCGATGCCAAAGCCGAAACCAGCGCCCGAAACAACTTTCCGGATCACGTCGTCGGTCAATTCGAATCGTAGAAAATGGACGGCCGATGTCTTGTCCGCCGTCTCGCGGTCCAGGTCCTCGTCGGCAACTGCATATATCCGTTGCGTACCCTCGGCCTGCACCCAGACCCGGTCTTCGATGTCGACCAGCCTGGACAGCGCCTCGCGGCGTTCATCGACATCGGCGTACTCGATCATGAAAGTCGCCTTGAAATTCGTACCGTCCGGGATCAGGGGATTGTAGGCGTCCAGCTCCTCGTCGATGCCGTCGTGTTCGAATATCTTCTCGATTCGCAGCATTTCCTGAATCTGGTACTGGACGGTCAGCCGATCCTCGAAATAGAGCGTAGCGTGATGCCCAATCCTGACCTGCCGGTCCCGCTTGTGGGCCAGCACCTTTTGCCGAAACTCCGCGCGTTGCTGCGCGTACGCCTCGAGGGAAAAGAGATCGTCTCGTGTCAGTTTATTCATATCTGATACCGGTGCGATGGGCCAGTTACAGGCCGTATGCCTGCCTGAGCAGCGACATGGGGTGTCTGGGCTCGCTGCCGTCCGCGAGTCCGTTGCCGACCATGTCTGCCGCCATGGGACAATCGCTCGAATAGTGGTCGGCTTGTGCTTTTTGAACCCGGCTCACCACCGGTCTGCAGATCTTTTTGGCGGTCTCGTAGAATTCCTTCTTTACCGCGTAGGTACCGTCGTGGCCGGAACATCGTTCGATCGCATCGACTTCGGTGTTGGGTACCAGGGAGAGGATGTCGCGCGTTTTCATGCCGATGTTCTGCACCCGCAGGTGGCATGATACATGATACGCAATCTTGCCGAGTTCATTGCTGAAATCCGTATTCATAGCACCCGCCTTGTGTCGGTGCATTAGGTACTCGAAGGGATCGAATATGGCCGACTTGACCCGGGCGACGGCCGGATCTTCGGGGAACATCAGCGGGAGTTCCTGTTTGTACATCAGCACGCAGGACGGTATGGGAGAGATGATGTCCCAGCCGTCATCGATGAGCGAGTTCAACAAAGGTATGTTTTTATCCTTCAACGCCTCAACGGACTCAAGGTCACCGAGTTCGAGCTTGGGCATTCCGCAGCACTTGTCGTTTTGCACGATGGCCACCGAAATATCGTTATGCTCGAACACGGTGACAAGATCGGAGATCAGCTCCGGTTGATTGTATTTTCCGTAGCACGTTGCATAGATGGCCACCTTGCCTTTGGTGGGGCCGGCCGCCTTGGCTTCGATAACCGCAGCTCGCGGGGAAATGGATTTCGCAGCGTTGCGATGATAGTTCGGCACCGGTGCGTCCCGATGGACACCGACGGTAGACTCCACCAGCGATCTCATCGTGCGATTTCGCATTGAAGCGTTCACCACGGAGGACACCACCGGAATGCCCGCAAGGGACCCGATCATATCCGTGCTGGTCAGCAGCTTGTCCCTTGACTTGACCTTTCGAGTTTTGAACTTGACCGCTTTGGCACGAAGCATGAGGTGGGGAAAGTCAACGTTCCACTCGTGCGGCGGCACGTAGGGGCACTTCGTCATGTAACACATGTCGCACAGATAGCAGTGATCGACGACGTCCCAGTAAACCGGCTTCGACACCCCATCCAGCTCCATGGTTTCCGATTCATCGATGGCATCGAACAGGGTCGGAAAGGCGTTGCACAAACTGAAACACCGGCGACACCCGTGACAGATGTCAAAGACGCGTTCCAGTTCATCGAACAGGTCATTTTCGTCGTAAAACGACGGGCCGTTCCACCCAAGCGGATTTCGGGTGGGCGCCTGGAGGCTGCCTTCTCGCGTGTTGCCGGTACGTGCTGACATGGATTTTTAAATCTCCAAATGCCAGAGGCCGGAGAGGTATCCGGCCTCCGAAACTGCGTCTATGCGTTTTTTAGTCGAGCGCATCCAGTGCTTTCTGAAAACGATTCGCATGCGACCGCTCGGCTTTGGCGAGAGTTTCGAACCAATCGGCGATTTCGTCGAAGCCCTCATCACGGGCGGACTTTGCCATACCCGGATACATGTCCGTGTATTCGTGGGTCTCGCCGGCGATCGCGGCTTTCAGATTGTTCGAAGTGCCGCCGATCGGCAGGCCCGTGGCCGGGTCGCCCACCGCCTCGAGATACTCGAGATGCCCGTGGGCATGACCGGTCTCCCCCTCTGCGGTGGAGCGAAATACCGAGGATACATCGTTGTAACCCTCGACGTCGGCTTTCGCGGCAAAGTACAGATAGCGGCGGTTTGCCTGCGACTCGCCGGCGAATGCGTCTTTGAGATTTTGTTCGGTTTTACTGCCTTTCAGATCCATCGTTGACTCCCGTCTGACTTGCGTTGATAGAAATATATTTAGAATGAGTCTAAAATTTTACACCGGTCCTTGTCAAGAAAATTTTCCCGTCTGACGTACAATCCCACTATCCTGAACCACCAAGAGATTCCATGTGCCCAGAAAGACTGACAGCGTCGAAGAGGAACCGTATGACCTCTCAAAATTCGAGAGCCATCTGAAAGAGCTGGAGCAGCTTGTCGAGAGGATGGAACAGGGAGACCAGACTCTTGAGCAGTCTCTGAAGGATTTCGAACGGGGCGTAACCCTGACCCGGGCATGTGAAAAGACCTTGCGACAAGCCGAACAGCGGGTCGAACAGCTGGTGAAAAAGCACGGGGAGTTGAAACTCGAACCCTTTTCTTCTGACCATTGACGCTTGCGAGGAGTAACCGATCAACGACCTGACATTGCCATTTCGCGGCTTCAAGTTGCGAGTCGAGGCGGCGCTAGACAGGGTACTCCCCGCGGCCGACTCGGGGCCCGGCCGTCTGCACGAAGCCATGAGATATGTCAGTCTCGATGGCGGTAAACGTATTCGTGCGATGCTGGTGTATGGGGCGGGCCAGGCGGTGGATGCAAATTCGGACGTTCTCGATATTCCGGCCTGTGCCGTCGAGCTGATACACGCCTATTCGCTGGTGCACGATGATCTGCCGGCCATGGACAACGATACGTTGCGGCGCGGCAAGCCAACCTGCCACATCGCCTACGATGATGCGACCGCCATACTGGTTGGAGACGGATTGCAAAGCCTGGCGTTCGAGATCCTGGCCAGCCCGGCATTCAACACCGTACCGGTCGAATTGCGGCTGCAAATGGTTTTCGAACTGGGGCGAGCCGCGGGGCACGCCGGCATGGTCGGTGGACAGGTGCGCGACATCGCAGCCGAGGGCTCCAGTCTGACGCTCGAACAACTCAATGCGCTTCACCGGGGTAAGACGGGCGCACTGATCCGGGCCGCGGTCGTTCTCGGCGTGCTGTGCGGCGGGCGGCGGGATCCGGATACGCTGAACCCGCTGAAACAATATGCCGAACAGATCGGGCTTGCCTTTCAAATCATCGATGACATCCTCGACGAGGAATCCGATGTGGACACGCTGGGCAAGCACAGCGGCGTCGATCGCGTGCTCTCCAAGGCGACATATCCGTCCACTCTCGGGCTGGAAGCGTCCAGACAGATGGCCCGGCGGTGCCACGCGCAGGCACTGGTTGCGCTTGAAAAACTCGATGCCGACACCCATATCCTGAGGGATATCGCGGACCTGGTCGTCGATCGGCAGTTCTGAGCCCATCGATCGCTATTGCCGCCATGTCGGAACCTGCTTAAACTCATTCACACACGCCAGTATGGATCGGACCCATGTCATCAACTGAAGCCAAAGTAAAAGCTGCGGTGGTCATCGCGGACGTGCAGGGCACCCCGGATACGCGCAACATCGCCATCGACAAGGTCGGCATAAAGGATATCCGGCATCCCGTTCGCGTCAGCGACCGAAGTGCCGGCGAACAGCACACCATCGCGAATTTCAATATGTACGTTGAGCTGCCCCACAGCTTCAAGGGCACGCACATGTCCCGGTTCGTGGAAATCCTCGCGTCCCAGGAATCGGAGATTTCGGTGCGCTCGTTCAAATCCATCCTGCGTGAAATGACCGAGCGGCTGGAAGCGGAAAAAGGCCACATCGAGATGACCTTCCCCTATTTCGTGACCAAGCACGCCCCGAAATCGGGTGTCGCGAGCCCGATGGATTACGAGGTGACCCTGATCGGCGAGATCGAAAACAAAAAAGCCACCATCCAGACCAAGGTGGTCGTGCCCGTGACCAGTCTGTGTCCATGCTCCAAGAGCATCTCGGACTACGGTGCCCACAACCAGCGCTCCCACGTCACGCTCACCGTCAAGACAAAGGGATTCGTCTGGATCGAGGAGCTGATCGACCTCGTCGAAGAACAGGCAAGTTGTGAACTCTACGGTCTGCTGAAACGGGTGGACGAAAAGTACGTCACCGAAAAAGCCTACGACAACCCCAAGTTCGTGGAGGACATGGTGCGCGACGTTGCGGCAAAACTAAACGAGGACAATCGAATCACGGGATACGTGATCGAATCAGAAAACTTCGAATCCATCCACAATCACTCCGCGTACGCCCAGATCGTCAGGGACAAGGAAGCGGATTCCAGCAACTGATTGACCAGGAACTGATTACATTGCCGCAGTTTACGGGCCGGACCTGCGAGGCAGGTTCCAATCAGACATTTAGAATCTGCGCTTGAGAACCATCCGGTCGCCTTCCCGGATCATGTCGAGCTGACCGAGAAAGGACATCCCCAGCAGCGGTTCTCTCGGAAAAGCCCCAACGACGATGCCCGCGTCGACGTTGCGGAGCGTAATTCCGCCGACGGTGACCTTGTCGAGGGTGATGCGGTACATCGGCGCAACCCCGCCGGCGGTATTGGCCAGACCTTTCTGGCTGCTGGTGTAGTCGATGCCGATACGATCGGCCAGCTGACTGCTGATGGCGATGCTGGTCGCCCCGGTATCCACCAGAAACCGGACCGGGAAGCCTTCGATCATGCCGTTGCTGTAAAAGAAACCGCTTGCGTCAGCCCACAGCGACACCTTTTTCGGGCCTGCCCAGGCATTCTCCGGTTCTGCCCGTGCACCCGGGAAGTAGGTTGCAAAACCCAGCCGCAAGACCTCTTCCCTGCCGCCGATCTCGACGATCGCCTGTTCGGAATCGACACTGATCAGTGAAACCCCTTCTGGACTTGTTTCGCCGGTGTGCAGTAATCTTTGCTCGCCGTCGATATGCAACAACGCTTTCTCTCCGAACAGCGCCAGCAGGCTTATCGAGGAATTCGCAGAGGCCGCATGGTCGACGACCGTACAGTGAACCAGAAGAAGCGCGAAGATCAGCCAAGCGCGGTGCATGCCGCGCCTGTCCGCGGAAATCGGTCGAGATGATGAATAATCGTTAGTAATGTCAAGAATCCTCATACTCAGGTTCGAGCAAACGGGTGGTCCCGGATACTTCGGCCGGTACCTGCAAAGACGCCAGATCCCCTACGCAATACGTAAGATCGATCAGGGCGAACCCGTACCCGACAGTATAGACGGAGTTTCCGGTTTATGTCTTCTTGGCGGCGTGATGAGCGCCAATGATGATCTGCCTTGGATACCCCGGGTGCTGGATCTCATCCGCCTCGCCCACAGCCGGAATATCCCCATCCTCGGCCACTGTCTCGGCGGGCAGCTCATTGCCAGGGCGCTGGGCGGATCGATTACCAAAAATCCGGTGGAAGAGATCGGCTGGCTGCCGGTCGACGTGATCAGCAACGCTGAGACCCCGACGTGGTGCGGCGGCCTGCCCGGGGTGTTGGATGTATTTCACTGGCACAACGAGACTTTTTCAATTCCCGGCGGCGCACAGAAACTGTTTCACCGGGACACCTGTCCGAACCAGGGCTTCCAGATCGGTAACACCCTGGCGCTTCAGTTTCACCTGGAGGTCCTGCCAGAGACCGTTCATGAATGGACATCCCTGTTCCTCGATGCTTCCCACAGACTCTGTGAAACGGTGCAGTCCCGGGATGTCATGATCGAGAATCTTCTCGACAAAACGCGCACCTCCCATTCAGCCGCCGATCACGTGTACGGTCAATGGTGCGCCGCGCTATCGTCCGGGATCCAGGTGAGAAACGCGGGCTAGCGATGCGTATCGGCATCGACCTGGGCGGCACCAAAATCGAAGGCATCGTTATGGATTCCCGCGGACGAATAGTGCACAGAAAACGTGTCTCCACACCAACCAACGGCGTATACGCGGAAATCGTCAGCGCGATCGGGGACCTGGTAAACGAACTGGAATCGCGCAGCGGGGAACGCTGCAGCGTGGGGGTGGGGACGCCGGGTGCACTCTCCGCACGCTCGGGCAGGCTGAAAAATTCCAACACGCTGTCGCTTTCCGGCAAGCCGATCAAGCAGGATCTCGAAATCATGCTCGAGCGCGAGGTTCGTCTGGAAAATGACGCCAACTGCTTTACGCTATCCGAGGCTATCGACGGCGCCGCCAGCGATCACGGCCTGGTGTTTGGGGTTATCATGGGTACGGGTGTGGGCGGAGGTATCGTCATCGACAACAACCTGCATTCGGGCCCACAGCATATTGCCGGAGAGTGGGGACACAACACGCTGGTTGCCGATGGCAGACCCTGCTACTGCGGGCGCCGGGGCTGCGTTGAAACCTACCTTTCAGGCCCCGGGCTGGTAGCCGAGTGGGCGGAGCAGAGCGGGAACCGGGGAAGCGCCACCGCCAGGCAGATCGTCGAGCTTGCGCTGAACGGCGACGAACACTGTCGTTCGGCGATGGAGAAGTACATTGAATATTTTGCGCGGGCCATGGCGGTGGTGATCAATATTCTGGATCCGGATGCCATCGTACTGGGTGGGGGCATGTCAAACCTCCAGGTTCTGTATGACAGCGGCCGGCGGCGAATCGCGGACTACGTGTTCAATGACGAGCTGACGACGCCCATATTGCCGAACCGGCACGGTGACAGCTCCGGCGTCCGGGGCGCCGCCTGGCTCTGGCCACCGCCTGTCAACGGAGGTCGTACCGACCCGGTGCACGATACCGCATAATGCCGGCTACCCCTGGACGGAGGCCGAAAATCTGAGCCGCACATAATCGGCGAACCATACCCCATCGTTACACAGGAGCGGCCGCACGCGGTCTTCGACCTCCCTGATCAGCGCGCCGCGTTCTTCGGGTTCCACGACGGCCAGAAAAGGATGTGCAACGGCTTCGATCCAGCCCGCCACACCGGTCGGCAATGGCGTGGGCCTGTCAACCAGTTCGATAGAGTCGACACTGAATCCCGCAGACACCAGCTTGTCCCGGTATTCATCGGGTGAAGGGAAAAACCAGGGATCGACATCGCCCGGCGGGATCCCCCGCATGGAGATCGCTTCCAGCAGCGCCCTGTGGAGTTTGTCCACATTGCCGAGACCTCCAAACTCACCAACAAAGCGGCCCGGCTTTTTGAGTGCTCGCCAAACCCCCGCAATGACACGGTCCGGTTCCTTCATCCAGTGCAGCGCGGCATTGCTGAACACCGCATCGAACGCATCGGCGAAGGTCAGCGTGTGGCCGTCCATGACGCGGGCATCGATGCCACGCCGCAGTGCCGCCGCGACCATTTGCCTGCTGGCGTCGACACCGGTGACCTCGCAACCGATCTCGATGAGTTTTTGGGTCAATGCGCCGTCGCCACACCCGAGGTCCAAAATACGTTCACCTGGGCGCGGCTGCAAAAGCTCCACCACGGGCATTCCGAGATCCGAAACGAAGCGTGCGTGCTGGTCGTATTTGCCGGGGTTCCAGTTCATAAAACAAACCGCATCTTAACCAGTCCGGTCGATCGTCGTCAGCCGGCGTGAGAGACCCTGCCCTTTCCGCGCATCAGCCATCTTGCCAGTGCGGGAAGAAGCAGTATCGCCCCGAGCATATTCATGAGGAACATAAAGGTGAGCAGGATTCCCATGTCCGCCTGAAGCTGCAGCGGTGAAAAAATCCAGGTCGCGACGCCGATGGCGAGTGCACAGCCGGTGCAGATCACTCCGAAGCCGGAAATCGACAGCGTAGTTTTGTAACCGGCCTCGATACTGAAGTCTTCGTCGAGCAGACTCTGAAAACGGCTGAAGATGTAGATTCCGTAATCCACCCCAATTCCGACACCCAGCGCCACGACCGGAAGCGTATTGACCTTCAGCCCGATCTCGAGATAACTCATCAGCGCGTATGCCAGCAGGGAAACCAGCGCCAGCGGAACCACGATACAGATCGTACCGGCAACGGAACGGAATGAGATCAGGCACAGCACGATCACCGCCGCGTAGACATAAACCAGGATGGGAAACTGGGCGGCCTGCACCGCCTCATTGGTCGCCGCCATAACGCCGACATTGCTGCCCGCGAGCCTGAAGTGAATCGAGTCGCTGTCCGGGCCTGCATCGAAGCTTTTCACTTCAGACACGATCCTCTCTATCGTCTGCGCCTTGTGATCGGTGGTAAAAATGATTACGGGCATGACGCTGCAGTCCTTGTTGAGCAGACCGCTGCTGGTATCGACCGGACTGGTGGCCTGGACCAACGCATGCTGATTTCTCGGCAGGACCCGCCACTTGAGATCACCTTCGTTCCAGCCGGAATTGATTATCTTGGCCACCATCGGCAGCGCGACTACCGACTGCACGCCCGCAACGTTGGACATATGCCAGGCAAACTCGTCGATGGTGTTCATGGTGTCGAAGTCTATGCAACCTTCCGGACCGCTCTCCGCAAACACGGTCATCACATCGACGCCAATGGAAAACTTGTCGGTGATGGCCCGGGTGTCCAGGTTGTAGCGGGAATTCGGGCGCAACTCCGGTACGCCCTGATGCAGATCACCGATCTTTACATCGGTACCCTTGATCAAGCCCAGGACCAGCAGACCCGCGGCAGCGATCAACACCGCTGCCGACCCCTTCGGTGTGGCCACCCACGACAGTCTGCGCCAAAATACAGCCAACCTTATAGCCCTGCTTTCGAGCAGCTTTCTGTAATCCTCCTCGCCCTTCACGTAAGAGATCACCACCGGCAGCAACACGAGGTTGGTAAAAATGATGACGCCCACACCGATGCTGGCGGTGATCGCCATTTCCCGGATGATCCCGATATCGATCAGCAGGATGGCAATGAAGCCTATGGTATCACTTGCAAGGGCAACGGACCCCGGCAGCAGAAGACGACGAAATGCACTGCGGCACCCCTGTTCGAAGTTCGAACCCATGTAAAGCTCGGCACGGATGGCGCTTATCATCTGCATGCCGTGACTCACCGCGATGGCGAACACCAGAAACGGCACCAGAATCGACATGGGGTCCATGCCGAATCCCAGCAGCGGCAGCAGGCCAAGCTGCCACACCACCGCAAGCAGGGAGCACAGCAGAATCGAACCTGTAATTCTGTAGGAGTGCGAATAGAAGTAGACCAGCACGGCGGTAATCACGAAGGCGATCAGGAAAAATAACAATACCCTCCCCGTGCCGCTGGTGATGTCACCGATGATTTTGGCGAATCCGATGATGTGGATGTCGATATCCACATAGATGGACTCGCCTTCGAATTTCTTCCTGATTCGGTCTTCGAGCAGGTTGGCCACTTCGACATAATCCAGCTGGTCACCATTGTTGGGGTCGAACTCCAGGAGTTCGGCGCTTATGATCGCGCCGCTGAAATCGTTCGCCACCAGCCGGCCCACGATACCTGCCTTGAGGATGTTTTCCCGCACCCTGGCCAAACCTTCCTCGTCGGCCTGGAAATCGGCGGGCACCACGTTGCCGCCCGATATCCCGCCCACCACGACCTCGGTGAACCGGACGTTTGGCGTAAACAGCGACGTCACACGGCTGCGGTCGACTCCGGGAAGGAAAAAAATCTCATCCGTGGCCGCCTTCAGGGAATCGAAGAAACCCTTGGTAAAGATATCGCCCTCCCTGGCCATCATCGCGACCAGCACCCGGTTCGCTCCGCCGAACTCGCTCTGGTAGTCGACGAAGGTCTGCATGTAGGGATGCTTGATTGGCAGCAGCTTGGTAAAGCCGGCATCGATCCTCAATTGCGTCGCGAGCCCGGCCATGACCAGCGTGACCACCCCGAAAACCATCATCACGGCTAGACGGTGATCGAAAATCAGGAGCTCCAGTCGCCGGGTGAGACTGGACCCTGGTTTATCATGCGGGCTAACGGCATGATCAGTCATAGGCGCGTCAATCCCCGAGACTGCTCAACGGCAAACGCAGCACGCCGCCGGTGCCGAACAGCATCAGGTCGCCGTTTTGCAGCTGCAGCGTGGACGAGATTCCCATGCGCCTTTCCAGCTGAGTGAGTCGGATCCCGGTCAGGCCCTGATCTACTGTCAAGAGCGCACCCGAATAGCCGGCCAGCAGCACTCGTCCGTCCGCGAGCACCCGTGCATTGGTCAACGTTGCCCGTGTACCGGTGTCGAGGCCGTGCCAGGTGGCTCCGGCATCCCCTGAGTAGAACAATATGCCCTGGAGTCCAAATACGAGTAACCGGTCATCCGTCAACGGCAGCAGTCCCATGAACGAGCCCTCATAGGGCGAGGGCATGCGCTGCCAGGTCTCACCCCGGTCATCGGAACGAAAGATGTTTCCAGCCTCCGCCGCCATGTACCACTTTCCCGTATCCGATACCGCGAAATGATTGAAGTGAAAATCTTCCGCGTATCTCTCCCCGGCATCATCCGAAGCGCTATCCTTGCCAAACTCCATTGCGGTCAGCTCTCGTGACGCCCAGGTCGCGCCGCCATCCCGACTCTCAAGAAAATAGCCATAGGCACCGACCGCGGTAGCGTGCAGGGCATCGTGGAAATAAACGTCGAGAAGCGGTCTTTCTTGTTCCGGCTCGTAGTGCACCTGTTGCCACGTCTTGCCGCCGTCGAGCGTCCTCAGGATGGTGGCATCATGGCCGACCGTAATGCCCTGAGCGGCATCGCGGAACGAAACGGCGGTCAGCGTGGTGCGAGTCGGCGCCGATATCTGCCGCCAGGTGCCGCCTCGATCTTCCGAACGCAGAACATGACCGCGCTCGCCCACGGCGACGATGTTTTCTCCGGAAAATTCCGCATCGAGCAGAAGCGAGCTTACCGCCAACGGTGCGATGACGGATGTATGCGGCTGACGGGCGGCTGCCGGTTGGCAGGCCAGAACAAATGACAGACCGATTAAAGCAAGGCCGCCAGACACTGCACGGCCGGTTGGACAGCGGCTGGCCCGCAACGAAGGAATTGGCCCGCTACCGCCGTCCTAGCCTGCGCAGCGCACCGGTGGAGAATTCCTTGGCCGTGAGGCCCACAGAAAAATCGTAAGTAAACGTTTCCTGGTTGTTGAGCCCGACCGCCAGATATCTTCCAATCTGCAGATCGTAGTGGGCGTCGACAGTAGTCCACAGTGCGGGGACTTCATAGTAATTGATCGCGTGTCCCTCGGACACCCGCCACAACTCGTCGCGGTTGTCGTACTGGTCCACCACCATCGCCTGCCAGGAGTCTTCGTCGAAATAGAACGTGCGGCGTTTATAAATGTGGCGTACGCCTTCTTTCAAATTGGCCTCGACCACCCAGACACGGTGCAGCTCGTAGCGCAGCACATCGGGGTTCATGTGCAGCGGCCGGATGATGTCCTTGTATTTGGTGTCCGCACTGTGCAGCTTGTACGCGTTGTACGGCACGATCATTTCCTTCTTGCCGACCAGCTGCCAATCGTAACGCTCGGGGCTTCCGTTGAACATATCCAGCTGATCGCTGGTCCGAAGGCCGTCCGCGGCGGTACCCGGATTGTCGAAAGCCACGTTGGGCGCACGCCGCACCCGCCTTTGCCCCGGGTTGTACTGCCACACCATGCGATGCTGCTTGTTCTGGTTAAGGGTCTCGTGGACCAGCAGTATGGAACCGGCGAGCCTGGCCGGTGCGGTGACCCGCTGAATGAACATGATGATGACGTTGTCCAGCTTCTCCTCCACCGCGTCCGGCAGATGGTACGGTGCGAAGTACTGATCCTCGAGCATCACCATGGTATAGGTACCGTTGCGAGTCACCGGTGCCTGTCCCAGCATCCGCAGTGCCCGCTGACCGCGATACCTTAAAATATGGTTCCAAATGACTTCCAGCCCATTTTCGGGGATGGGGAACGGCACCGATCTGATCGCGCCTTCGACCCCGTTTCCGCCGTCGATAAGTTGAGCGGTTAGCGCGTTCGACCTGGTAGCGTCGTACACGTAATCCGGATAGGAAGCCGATCGCCTGGTGGGGTATACATTCATCTTGAACGTGTCGCCGTACCGCTCAAGCAGGGCCTTGTGCCCGGTAGTCAGCTTGTCCGCGTATTCGCCCATGTTTTCCCGGGTAATGGTGAACAGGATTTCGTCGTCAGCAAACGGATCAGGGTGATGTCCGCCCGGCTCGAATCCCGCAGGCGCCGATTTGAGCCCGCCCTCCCACGCGGGAATGCTGCCCTCCGCGTTCCCAGCGGTTTCCGCACCGATTGGCGTCAGGTCTTCGCCAAGCCGCTGTGCTTCACTCGCCGATACCGCGCCCCAAACGACGGTGGTTGTCAAGGATAGAGCAACGCCCGCAAACAGTTCGAATAGTTCGGATTTCTTCATGTCATGCACCTTTATTCGGCACTAAATCGAAAACTTGACGGTGAACGAAACGAAATCACGGTCATTGATCAAGTTGTGGCGTCCGGCACCGAAAAAGTTGGTGTATCTGAGTTCCGCCGTCCATTCATTGCGCAGGTTTGCACCCAATCCCAGGCTGATCGCTTTACGGCCCTGCAGAAAATTGCCGCCCGGCCCGGGCGTGTTTCCCGAAACATCGTGCCGCCAGGCAAATGACGGGATCAGTGCCCACGGTCCGATGGCGTTGTTGTAGGTAAATTGCCCGCGTATCCGGTAGCCCCAAGACGTGGCGTCGGCGAAATATTTGTCTGGCTCCGTCGCCGGTTGCACCCCCGCCGCCGTCTGCACCGGATTCCCCGAGGTAAATGTGCCAGGGGCTTCCAGCCGAAGCGTCGACTTGGACGGCATATTGTGCACATGAGTAATCCCGACCTCGCCGACCAAGGCGAACTGATCGGCATGTAAAACCTGCGGGAACAGATTGCTGAAAGTCATCTGCAGCTGGGTCACGTCGCGTTCGATGAATCCAGGAATCACGGTGTTGAAACCGGCCCCACCGGGCGCCACCTGGTTGGTCTGGGCCAGCAGCGTGCCCAGGCCCGGCATACCCGCTGCCGCCTCCGGAATGGCCAGCGGTGACAACGCAGCGTAAAGCAATTCCACATCATCGACCTGCAGGGGCGCATCAAACTTGGTGGAAACCTCGCCCTGCCATGCCCACCCGCTGGTACCGAGCTGGGTGTTGAAGCTCAGGCCAAGCATCTGGATGTCTTCCGGATACTCGATGAAATAGCGGGCGCTTCCCGCGTAGTCGCCGGCGGCGAGCCCTTGGGGGGAACCGGTTATGGCGCTGATGATCGGCAGCCGGCTGTGATAGTTGGCGAAATGAAGGCCAAACTCGGTGTCTGCCCACTTCGGCACGAAAACCTGATAGGACAGCCCGAATTGGCCGCTGTCTTTGGGTTCGGCATCTTCACCCCTGGGCACGGCAACACCAACCGGTGAAGCGCCGATGCTCGCCGCGGCGGCAGGTCCGAACGGCACGATGTCGGGTACCGAACCGAAGCCGAGCATCAGCTTGCTGCCGCCGTCCGTTGCAAAATCGTTGGTGCTGAAGTAGGAACCCGAGGGTTCCGGATCCGTCTCGCGCCAATCGTATTGATAGAACCCTTCCAGGGAGCCGTTTTCCCCGACCCCAATGCTGCCCCACACCATGCCGACGGGCCACAGGGCGTTGCGCAACTCGGCGCCGGGAACCCGGATCTGTCTCACGTCTATGGGATTGATGACATTGATGCCGTTCTGGATGAAAGTGCTTTCGCCCCAGCTCACCACCTGCTGTCCGATGCGCAGCTCCGCGGGGACGCTGCCGATATCGAACGAGCCAAAAAGGTAGGCGTCCAATATCCTTGCATCGCTGCCGACCAGTGTAAGCGCGGGATCCGTGAGGTCGATCTTCTCGCGCGTCCTGTCCTCGTTCTCGTAGTCGTAGAAAGCAAGCCCGCGGACGAATGCGCCAAAGCCTGACGCGTGCTCCAGTTCGAGCTCGCTGGTCAAGCTGAAAATGTTGCTGAATACGCCCTTGTCGTAGTTCAGGTTGCCGTCATCCGCGTTGACGGAATTTGCCTCACCGCCCAGTGAACCGGGAGGCGCACTACCGTTGGGGAGAGTCGTCGACGCCCGTCCCAGGATTTTTTTATCCTGCCCCTTCACCCGCGATGCAATGCCATAGGACAGCGTGTTATCCCAGCTGCCGGAAAAGGTGTCATTGCCAAACTGGAAAGCAGGTGCCGGCTTGGCCACAAGGGTGGCGGCCGCCACCACGCAGGCTGATAGTAATGTGGAGAAGCCCGACGTCAGAAAACCACAATGCTTGCTCATTTTGCTCCCCTGCTTTGGGTGCTTCGAAAAATCCTCGGTCTCTCTGCTCTTCCCTTCCGTAAAGCCGTACGACGAGTGCACTGAGAGGCGAGCTCAACGGCTTGAATTATAGGTGTCATAACCTTGTGCCCATTGACGCGGTTTGTCAAGTTTTTGAACCTCCGAAATTAGTTCCTCGAAAACCCGCTGCATCATCAACCCGGAAAAGGCCATCGACACATGACCCAGTTCACTGTATTCCACTTCGTCCGCGCTCGAAAACCTTGCGTTGCCCTGAGGCACGACGATGTTGTCGTGAACGCTGATGTGGTTCGAAAAGGTGAGCGACTTTTGAGTATTGTTGAGCTTGTTGAGCCAGTCGTTGCCGGGGCGCATCTGCTTGATGTTAGGTCCATACAGCAAATGGGCCAGGACGGTTCCATGGTGGGGTGTGCCGAGCGTGATCAGTTTTTGTACATGATCACTGCCGTACCTGGCCAGATAGGCGCGGCACACCAGCCCGCCCATGCTCTGGGCAATCAGCATGACCTTTTGCCGGCCCGAGTGCGCACACACTTCCGTTATTCGGCTAGCCAGTTGATCGGCAAATCGATCGATATCACAAAATGGCGGATCGAGGTTCATGGTGTAGACCGCATCGAATCCGCGGCTCCTGAAAAAACGCTTGTACGCCAACCAGAAACCGGCATTGACGAAGAAACCGTGGACCAGAAGAACAGGGTGCTGTTCGCATGCCGTTAGACCCGTGCCAGGGTCGTGCGTGTTCAACAGCGGTTCGAACGGATGATAGTAAAAGAACAGCTTTAGGAAAGCGACCGTTTCTCGCGCCAGCATATCAATCCTTTGATGCAGATTCAGAGGCGCCGGTTCGGCGCTGTCGTAATTGAACCACCAGGACACCGCGAAAGTCAGCAGCGCCAGCAGACAACGGCCACAAACGATCGCGGCCAACGCAATCGCAAAGCCGGCCCATACACTCATGCCGACCCACCCGGCCAGCACAGCCGTGACGATCGACAGCTCCAAAGCGATGCCGATCAGGATATGGCGGGATACGTGCGACCAGCGATCAAACAGCACCAGTCCGGGCGCTCTGGTTCAATACGGGGGCGGTCAGATCAGACATCAGATACCGGTTTCGGGCGGCCCCGATCGCCTCGCGCTCCGTATCCGATATCGGCGGCAGCACTCTGCGGATGTAGTGGAGCACCGGCGTACTCAGGTAGCGGCGCCGCAGGTTACCGACGTTCATTAGTAACAGCAGCACAGCAACCGGCCACAGCACCCACGCCAGAGCATCCGGCACCAGTCCCACGAGGGTCAGCAGTAACAGCCCACCCACGAACACCGCGGTCGCGGCCTTGAGTGTGGTCCTGATCCGGGTCAGTGCATACCATCCCGCCAAAAGGGCCACGACACACAAAATCCAGTTCATCATCGATCTCCGTCCGGGCGGTCAGCCCGCGTTCTGCGGATAGACTTTGAGTTACACCTGAAACGCTACCGGGAATTCTTAAGAACGCTCGGCACCCGTTCACACTTGTCGGGGATAAGTCGATCCTTCGCATACATCCGCCACACTGACGTCCCATGCGCCCCGCTCTTGCGCACAGTCCGACGTTTTCCTTGCCAGCACTACCGAGCCGCCGTAGGCCGGGAACTCGGGAAAGGCCTCCTGGCCATCCGCGGGATGGTCGAGATACATGCGCAGCGGTTCGAACATCCCCGCCGACATGACCTCGAAGCCCATCGCGCCGGAAAACATCACTTTGAGCCCGCCATCCGTGAATCGCCAGAAATCCCAGGGTTCCTCGTGCTGAGGCCAGGCGAAATGGGTATGGTGGAAGGTCAACCCGCCGTCGGCGAGCACCCGGTTGACCTCCATGGGGAACAGCCATGGCATGGCAAGGTGTTCCAGCACGCTGTAGGAAAACACCGCATCGAACTTACGATCCGGGAAATAGTCGCTCAGCCGATGCGCGTCACCGATCACATCCGTGTTGGCGTCCGGGTAGTAGTCGAATCCGGTATACGATCCGGCGTGGCCGAACAACGCGCGCTTGCTGTCGCTGCCCGGGGCCACCACGCGGGAACCGATCTCGAGCACGTGCATCTCGTCGTCGTTTACCAGGTCGATGAATCGGTTGAACAATCCCCGGGCCTCGATGGCAGGGGTGCGTTCAGCGGGTCTAGCCTTCGCCAGAAACTCGAATTCGATGCGCCCCGGGCGGGTGCCGTCGGTTCCGGTCAGACTAATGCGGTGGCGCGCCAACCTGGGCACCTGGACCCAGAAACCGCATCGTTTGAGGGCTTCATCGTCCAGACCCGGTATGGTGTCACCGATATCGAGCCTCGGATGCCAGCTGGTTATCGGCACGGCCGCCCCATCGACTTCCACCGCAGCTTTGCTGATCCCACCCTTTTTGTGAATCAGCCAGCCGCGTATACCCACGCACCCGTCATGGGACCATGTCTGATCTATGCCACCGGCGATAGGCTGCAATCGGTTTTTGATTCGCCGGATCCAGTTCATGAATTCCGGTCAGCAGACATCAGCGGTGGGCAAATGATCGAACCGACCCTGATTATCCGTCATCTCCGGTCTCCGTCCGGGATGCTAAACCGCAGGTTGGCCTGGGGCCCTGGGATCGTCGACGGACGTGTGATCAGTCGGCTGCGGAGTCACGGTCATGACCGTAACCCCGTGCTTCGATCTGAACCTATGCCAGCGGCCCTGCGGCACCACGATGACCATACCCTTGCGCAGTTCGAATGTTTCAGGACCATCCGGGTTCATGATAGTCAGATGCGTGCTGCCATCGAGTACGTGCACGAGTTCGTCGCCGTTGCCGTGCCGCTCCCATGGGCTTTCGCCCGAAAAGCCGCCGGCAAATACGCCGCCGTCGCGGTAGTCAGCCAGCCTTGCAAACGCCTTGTCCTCCTGCTCCGCGGTAGTATCCAGACCGCGACCATCCAGAAATTCGAGTTTGTCGAGCTCCTCATCGATGTGAACCGCTCTCAGCATGCTGCTCCTCCTCGCTTTGGTGTTGTTTGATCTGTTCGTCGACCAGCTGTGCGCTTTGACCGAAAAGTACCCGCATCTCTTCTTCCGTCGCTGGTTTCGAACGCTTGAGCTCCTTGTGCAGGCCGACTCCTGCCTGAACCGCCGGCCGCTCCTTGATCAGCTGCCGCCATCGAGAAACATTCGGGAATCGGTCCAGAGGCTGGTCGAGTCGGGGGGCAATCAGTATCCACGGCCAGCACGCCATGTCGACGATCGAGTATTCTCCAAGGATGAATTCTCTATGCTCCAGCCGGCGTTCGAGGACACCGATACATCGACTGTATTCATTGGCATAGCGTACGCGGCCGTAGGAATCCCCTGCCGGCGCATAGTTGCGGAAATGGCTGTGCTGGCCCGCCATCGGACCCAGGTTTCCCGTCTGCCAAAACAACCATTCGAGCGTTTCCTTGTAGCCGTGTTCATCGCTCGGCATAAATCTTCCCGACCGCCTGGCCAGGTGGATGAGTATTGCACCCGATTCGAAAACCGAGATTGGGCCGCTTTCGTTGCCATGGTCGACAATGGCCGGCATGCGGTTATTCGGGCTGACGGCAAGGAACTCCCGGGAAAACTGCTCACCTCTGTTGATATCCACCGGGATGGTGCGGTATTCGAGCGCGCACTCTTCCAGCATTATCGATACTTTCCAGCCGTTGGGAGTCGGCCAATAATATAAATCTATCAATTCATATATTCTCGGGTTGACCAGGAATGGGCCGCTGCATCACATCTCGGCCTCCGCCAGTATCTCCTCGACGGTGGCCAGGATCTGCTTGCGCCGTAACAAAAGGTGCAGGCGCCGGCCGCCGAGCTGGTTCCAAAGGAAAGCCGCGCGCACGCCGGCAAACAATACGGTGCGCACCTTGTCTACGATGATGGGGCTGGCGAGGTAGCCGTGCTCGCCCTGAACGATGATCTTGGGTTTGAGCTGACTGATGGTACTTTTGTAAATTCCAGCCAGCTGCTCGTATACGACACTGTTCAAGCCTTCGCCATTCCCGCGCTGAACGGTTTGTTTGATTTTCTCCAGCTCCATGGCCACGGTTTGCGACATAATGTTTTGGCGTGCCAGCCGCTGGCCGAGCTGCGTAAGGCCGAGGACATAGCGCGCAATGTCCAGATCGGTCTGTTTGCCGCCGGTGGTGAGCTTTTCACGCATCGCGCGCAGACCCAGCATCAAACCCGCTTCGCCTCCGAACACCGATGCGGTATTGATCGCGTCTGTGATGAAAAGACTGCGCACGCTTGTCTCGAAATGCACTTCGTCCTCATAACCGCGTCTTGCAAGCTGCTGCGCCAGGGTTGCCGCCTGAAATACACCGGCCAGGGCAAGCGTCTGATCGCGTTCCTGACTCATGCCAGACGCTCCATCAGGTAACACAGGCAATCCATCTTGACGATACCGCAGTCCGTTGTCAGCATCGCGGGCATTATGTTTCTGGCAGTCTTCAGCTCGCCGTTGTCCACGGTCAGATAATCCGGCCAATCCATAACCGGGTTCTCCGTATGTACCGTAATACAGTCTCCGCAACCGTTTCGGGTTTTTCCCAGCGTAGTCCCCGGCTGCAGCATGTTGAAATTCAAATTGTCCACATCGGGCAGCAGCTCCACATCCGTGCCCTCGCCCAGTATCCCGACCGAACACGAGTCCTTCACCCTCACTACGGCGACGGTGTGGTACAGATCGATCTCTGCGACATCGTCGTCCAGCCATACGTCTTCTTCCATGCACGAAATCAAATATTTCGCAACGTGATCGACGCCGCTTGCATCGCCGACGATCCCGGCCTCGAGGGTTACCGACGGGCACAAGCCGGAAAAAGCGACGCTGCACGACGTGTCCGGGTAGGTTGCGAAAACGATCCGTTCACTGAACTTTTTCGCCAAAGCGAGATGCCGGACATCCCGGGTGGCGACGATTGAGTAATGGGGATTGCGGCCGGTGTTGTTGTGGATATCAATACAGGCACAGACATCGAGCTTTCGCATCGCTTCCACTACGTGTCGGGCGACAGCATGCTCACGGTCCGAGCCCTCAACCCAGATCCGGTTATAGTCCGGCTGTCCCGGCAGGTACCGCACATTGTGATGCGCCGCGATCACGTTGCCGATAAAGATCGACGCGGGTCTCGGGGGCCGGCCGTCGAAGTGTCTCAGGACGTGTTGCAGGGCGGCAAATCCGGTGGTTTCATTTCCATGCAAAAGCGTGGAGATGAACAGCGGCGGTTCGGGACGATCACCGGGCAGGTGCAGGAGCGTGGGACCGTTCAATATTCTATAAAGATCACGAGTGCCGCAATCGAGAAATCCCTCAGGCAAGGACGACAATATCCGCAGTTCCGAAACAATCATTGATGTGCTAATCCCAGAACACGGCGGTAAAACCTTGTTTCTTTCTCGATGGCATCTATATTCGTCTCACTTTTCCGAAATCCGTGGCCCTCCCCCGCGTATTCTACATATTCATGCTGGATGTTCCGCTCGGTCAGCGCGTCCGCCACCTCGCGCGAAAGACGGGGCGGCACGACCCGATCGTCCAGGCCCTGAAACAGGATCATCGGACTGCGCAAACGGTAAATGAAATTCACCGGGGAGCGTTTGTAGTACTCGCTGTCCTCGCGGACCGCGGTGTGCGGATCGTATTCCTCGCCGATCAGCCGGTCCGTATATCTGGCTTCGAACTTGTGCGTAATCGAAGCCAGCGTGGAAAGGTTCCCGATGCCATAGTAACAGGCTCCGGCCCTGAAATGCTGCGGATACTCGGTGAGCGCTCTGAGCACCGCATATCCTCCCGCACTCTTGCCCCGGATGAATACCTTGCCCGGGTCGACCAGGGACTGGTTGACGAGAAATTCGATGCCGTCTACGACGTCGTCGACATCTACCCGACCCCATCGGCCGAGAAGATGCTGGCGGTACCGCCTGCCGTAGCCGGTACTGCCGCGATGATTGACATCGAGCACCGCAAACCCGCTGCTGGTCCAATATTGACGCAACAGATCCAGTGCACGCGTCGTTCGCGATGTCGGACCACCGTGCACCATGACCAGCAGCGGCGGCAGTTGGTCATCGGGAGCCGCAAAGCTCGTGTTACGCGGAACGTAGTAATAAGCGTGAGCAATGCCGCCGTCACGCGTCGGGTAGGATATCGGTGATGCCACGCTGATTTCATCATCGGCAATCGCCGGCGGCGAGGATTTGATTGTTGTGAAGCCGTGGTGATCGTAACTTACCAGCCGTGCGGATTCCGAGCTGGATGCCGCCAGCAACAAAGCCTCGCCCGGCTCCTTTCCCGCGCAGAGGTGTGAAAAGGAATCGAACCGGGAATCCACTTTCCACTGACGACCCGAGATCCGATCTATTCTAACCAGTTCGTCTCCTTCAGGCGCGGTGCGCTTTGCCAGCAGGATCGTGCCATCCAGCGGCGCGTGATTGGTCTCCCCGAAAACCCAGTGCGGAGCGCCGTACTCCCTGAGATCACAGGTCATTCGGATCAATCCCCGGTCGGTATGCCGATAAAGATTCCAGTAGTCATCGCATTCTTCCCTAACGGTGCTGCTGTCCACCGCGAATACCAGGTCTCCGCCATAGTACCCGGGCTGGCACGCCGATCCGTCGACGCCGTCCACGATGTCCCGAATGCCCGAGATCGCAACGCCTTGGTTACTCTGTTCGATTTCCCCCGTCACCAGACGTGTCCGGTCCCATGGCATATTAGGGTGATCCCACTCGATCCACGACAGGCGGTTGTTGTCATGGTCCACAACCGGGCAAGCATAGAAGTCCGCCCCCGCGACGACGCTCACCGGTACAACGGGGCTGTCACGACCCAGCTCAACCGCCACCAGGGTGTTTTCGTTCTCGCCTTCCGCGCAAGACCTCTCCATCACGGCAAACAGATAGCGCCCGCCCGGGGCAATGGCCAGGTCGACGAATGAAGCCGCGTTGCCGGTGTCAACGGTCAAAGGCGCCGGTGAAGCAACCGGTTCCAGCGGTTGCACGTAGAGCCGCCCGTCTGAATCGTTGGAGAAAATCACCGAATCGTTTGCGACAATGAAACACTTGCCGCCATATTCGTGCACCCTGGTGCGAATGCTGTACCCATCGGACGTCATGCAATGTTCGACGCCATCCTGGTCGAGCTGGACAAGGACCAGCCTTCCGTTTTCTCTTGCCCGGGCTTCGACCCAATAGTATCGACCACGGTAGAAAACCGGGTATTGAGGCGCCGACGGCTGCTCGAACAGGACAACGGGATCGATTGGGCTCTGCCATGATCCGTAGGCTGCGATGGTCTTGGGCATGGCTAGAATCGAACGAGGGGCATCATCGATGGTCTGACCGGCTCAACGCTGGAGTGATATTGACCATTCGTTTGCCGTTATACCCAGTTCTTCGAACAGGCCGCCCCTGACTTCGAGCGCGGCCACTATCGGCACCGGCGGACTCCACAGCGTCATTTCCCTGGTGCCGATGATGTAGGGCTGCATGGTCTGGATGTCCCGGATCACACCGCTGTCATCAATGAAGGCGATATCCAGCGGCATATAGACGTTGCGCATATGAAAGCTTGGCACATGAGGATTTGCGAAAAGGAACAGGATCGACGTGCTTTCGGCCGTTTCGGGACACACGTGCTGAAATCCGGCGGCGCGCTCGCGGCCGCTGTCCGCGACGTGGACCTGCAGGTCGACTCGCCGCTCGTCCGGGCCCCTGAAGCGGGCCTGGCGAACGTTCATCTGTTCGAGTTCACTGTTCGTGATGCGGCATTCCGCCAGCGCGTATGGCATCGAAACCGCCATCAACATCAGCATACCGAAAGCCCGCATGACGACGCTAACCGGCAATCGCCTTGGTTACGACCTCGCACACCCTGGCCACCTGCGCCTCGCGCATGCCCGGAAAAATAGGCAGCGATATGCACTCTGCGGCGGCCAGTTCGCTCTCCGGCAGTGCCCCGCGCTTGTAGCCGAGATCGCGATATACGGGCTGCAGGTGGAGCGGCTGCGGGTAGCATACGGAAAACCCGATGCGGGCATCGGCAAGGCGCCGTTTCACGCGGTCCCTTCCGGGGACGCGAATCGTAAACAGGTTGAACACGTGCCTGCCGCCAGCTGGTTGCGCCGGCGTAAGGACATCCGTGCCTGCAAAACGCTCCGTGTACAACTTCGCGATCTGTCGGCGCGCCTGGATCGCCTGTTCAACTGTGGCCAGCTTGATTCTCAGCAGCGCTGCCTGGATCTCGTCGAGGCGGCTGTTGTATGCGATTTCGTCGTGGATGAACGGCTCGACCGCGCCATGGTTGCGCAGCTTGCGCAGCCTTGTCTCCAGATCGGCGTCGTTCGTCGTCACCATGCCGCCGTCTCCATAGCAGCCCAGTATTTTTGTGGGATAAAAACTGAAGGTGCCGGCAATTCCCAGGCTGCCTACTTTTTCTCCTCCCCACTCGGCGCCGCAGGCCTGGGCGCAGTCCTCGATGATATCGAGGCCATGCGCATCGGCCGTCGATTGCATCCGGGCCATGTCCGCCGGGTGCCCGAACAGGTGCACGGGCAGTAAGGCCCGAGTCCTGTTGGTCACGGCGGCTTCGATCCTAGCGGGGTTCAGATTGAAGCTCGACGACTCGATATCGACGAACACCGGTGTGGCCCCTACGACGTTGACCGCCTCGGCGCTGGCGAAAAAAGTATACGGCGTAGTGATTACCTCATCACCGGGGCCGATATTCAAAGCGCGCAGGCTCAGTACCAGGGCATCGGTGCCATTGGCCAGCGCAACCGCCCGACTGGTGCCGGTGTATGCCGCAAACTCGCGTTCGAATTGGGTGACGTTCGGACCAAGCACGAAGGTACCGGCTGCCCCGGTGCACTGAATCGCTCCCAGCCACTCTTCACGCAGATCGTCGAACTGTGCGACAAGGTCCAGAAAAGGTACGGTCGGGCCGCTCAATGGATGCCTGGACTTGTGTTGATTTTCCGCTGGACCTGTTCCGCCACCTGCAGGGCCTTGATTCCATCCCACCCATCTACCAGTGGTCTGCCTCCACCGCGCACGGTTGCAACGAAGTGTTCCAGTTCGGCGTCGAGGGGCGGCCTCGGTTCGATTTTCAGCTGTTCGGACTTCAGTCCCGGATAGAGCTGGCCGGGCGCCGGTTCGGTCTTGCTAACGATGTCGATCTGCTGATCGATGAAATTCAGAGCCTGATAACTGTGGCTCCCGAACACCCTGATCCGACGAAATTTCTTCATAGACACCCGGCTCGCGGTCACATTGGCGACCGTGTTGTTCGCAAATTCGAGGCGGGCGTTGGCTATGTCGATATGATCGGTGAGAACCGGGGAGCCCACGGCGGATACGTAAGTGATTTCAGACTTGACCAGGGACAGGACGATATCGATATCGTGAATCATCAGGTCGGTAACCACATCCACATCTGTCGCTCGCTCGACAAACGTACCCAGCCGATGGCTCTCGATGAAGCGCGGATCACTGACCCGTTCCGCCAGTTTCATGATGCCCGCATTGAAGCGTTCCAGATGGCCAATGAGCAAAACCAGACCACGCCCCTCCGCGGCAGCCACGATAGATTCCGCTTCCGCCACGGTAGGCGCAATAGGCTTCTCGAGCAGCATGTGAACACCTGCGTCGAGGTAGGGTAGAGCCACTTGCCGGTGCACCGACGTCGGCACGGCGATGCTGACGGCGTCGGCTTTGCCAATGAGCGTGCATGGATCGGTGTATCCCGGGCAGTCGTAGAGGCGGGAGACTTCCTCGGCGGTGTCGCGATCGATGTCGGCGACACCAACGAGCTCGACTTCCGGCATCTGACTATAGATTTTGGCGTGTATACGCCCCAGGTATCCGACACCAACCACGCCAATTCGCAAAGGGTCGCTCATCTAAGGAAACTGCGGGGGTCAACCTGCATGTTGCACGCGGGCGGCCCGGGCAGGAGTGGAATTTTGCAAGTCGGCTGGCATTAAAAAGCGGAAAAAGTGATACCCGAAATTCGCGAATTATAAACGATTGCCGTACCCAGCATCATCCTAAATCGATGCTCCGACACCGTAAAAATGTCCGGCCCACCGAATTGAGATAGAATTATCGTCAACCGATCGACGTTGTCTCCGTTATTTTCAAACTCATATTGACGAAATATCAACCGGCCGGCGCCGAGCGGACCCGATAATGTGCAAATCATCCAGCTTCCTGCTGCTCCTGCTTACGACCAGCCTGGCGGTCGCCATACCCTCGACAGTGACGGCTGCGGGTTACAATTCTCTAAGCATCGGCGGACCGGGAAACCGCGCGCAGTTCCACTATTTTGGTCCCAGCCGTTCCTATCGGCCGCGCGGCGGCTATCGGGCCGCCCCCAACCATCCCCGGCGCTACGGGCACCGCGGCGGAAGCCGGGTTATTCCCCGCGGCTTCCATGGCTACGGGGCCAATTCCGGCTACGAATCCTACCGCTGGAGGGGCTGGAGTCCGGGAATCCGCAGAGAGCCGGGATGGCGCAGGTATTTTGGGCTAGGCAGGTTCCCGGGATTCAGAGGCCGCCACGGTTACCCCCGATACCGAAAACACTGAATTCAAGCAAAAATCCGCAAGAGATGACATGACATCGGCCGTGGCGACTGTGGCGCTGTCCGTTGGCAAGGACGCGGAAGACGCTGGGCGCGAGAACCCGGGCGCCTCCGAAGATACCCGTGACGCGGAATCCGGGAAAGCGGCCCATCGCATCCCGATGGACCAGTTCCTGGCCCAGGTCGAATACAAGGCATTCAGGATTGCGGTCTACGCCCTGCGAGATGAGCAGACCGCACTCGATGCCGTTCAGGATGCCATGTTCAAGCTCGTTGAAAAATACGAAAACAAACCAGAGCCAGAGTGGCCCGCATTATTTTTTACGATTCTCAACAATCGCATCACCGATATCAGACGCTGGAGAAAACTGCGCGAGGTCGGCGGCAAGACCATCTCACTGTTTCGCAGCCATCCAGACGGAGATGAAGATCTGCTCGAAACCGGTCTCGGCGCTGAACTCACTTCACCTCAGATGCGGCCGGAACAGGTGCTTTCATCCAAGCAGCTCCGTAAACGTATCGACGAAGCATTGCAACATCTGTCCCAGCGGCAACGACAGGTTTTCTTCATGCGTGAATGGCAGGGCATGAGCGTACGAGATACCGCGACGGTACTCGGATGCTCCGAAGGCAGCGTCAAACAGCATCATTTCAGGGCCATGAAGTTCCTCCGCGAACATCTGGAAGAGGTATGGAACTATGAACGAACATGAACAGGTGACCGCCGAACAGGCAGACCGGTTGCGGGCGGGGCTGCTCGACCGGGACCCAGCGCTGGAGTCCCGTGTGCGATCGGCCCTGAAGCGGGACGGGGATCTGGCCAGGCGGAACGAACTTTGGACCCTGGTGCGCGGCCAGCTACAGGCCTCCGCAAACGACGATTCGAGGTTGACCAACCAGTTGCGCATCCGACGCCGGGCGGTGTTGAGTGGTAGGGCCGTTAAAGCGCGCCGCCGCTTTACGCTGCCTCAACTGGCACTCGCCACCGCCACCAGCGTCGCCTTGACGCTGGGAGTTATGTTGTGGATGGGTGAACATCCGCCCTCGGCACGGGCACCCGTCAGCCGGGCGGTGCAGATCGCATCAACCGACCTGGCGCACGCGTTTGTCTCGAACGTCGTCGACATCGATCTGGACTTAGCCGATAACGTGGATCTCTACGTGTGGATGGAAGGCCAGCCCGCCGCCATTATCGAGCACCCCGGCAAGGGCACGTAACGGACGGGTTCGTTGTTAAACGGGACCATGTCATTAACTCGATCCCTTTTACTCCTTCTGAGCGTCGCGCTCATGCCTGGTTTCGCGGCGGCGCCCGAGGCCGTCGCCCAGGAAAACTTTGGTCAGAGCTGGAAGAACCTGCCGCCCGACAAGAGGAAACAGAAGCGAGAGCAGTACCTTTCCGATCTACCCGAGTCGCGGCAACAACGGCTGCGTGAAAACCAGCGTAAATTTCATGCCTTGTCGTCCGGCGAGAAGCGTGCGCTTTGTGAGCGATTTATCAGCCAGCGGGGCTACGCCCCACCCGCCTGCCGCAGTATTCTAGATGATTGACCCGTACGCACCCAAAGACATGAAAATAACTTACCGGTGTCGGGTGCGCGGTGCGAGTTGTTGTATCCGGGTGTCGCCGAGATACCCCGTTTGGATTGTCCTGAACTGCGGCATCGGCTTGGATTGCCCGACCACGAATTTACCGTAGCAATCTTTTTGCCGGATCGAACACGACAAGGGACAGCATGTGCTGGTGAATGCCATGAAACAACTTCTGACGCAGGGGGTGGACCTTCTGGCATTCATCGCAGGTCCAATCATGGATGAGAAATACTACGCGGCTCTGCAACAGGATATCCTCGCATCGGGATTGAGCAGCAATGTTCTGAGTTCGGGACTCATCAACAACACCATGGTATCCATGCAATGTTTCGATGTCGTCGTGCTGCCGACCTACAACTGCGATATGCGGACCAGTCCGGCACGGCGCTCACCGGCATCTGTCATGCGCCAGCGCTCGGTTTCCTGGCGAGAAACGCGGGTTAATGCCGCGGTCGGGCGGAATTTATCCCGATGCTCTCAAGGCCGCAATTCGCTCGTCCAGTGGCGGGTGCGACATGAACAGACGGCGGAACCCCTGCCCGACGCTGCCTGAAATCCCGAAAGCGGCCAGCTGATCCGGCAGAGGAGGCTGCTCCGAGACCTGCTTCAGTTTTTCCAGCGACGAAACCATGTTTTCACGGCCCGCCAGTTCGGCGCCACCGGCATCGGCGCGGAATTCGCGCTGGCGGCTGAAGTACATCACGATAATAGATGCCAGAATGCCCAGCACCATCTGGGCGACGATGGTGGTGATCCAGAATCCCGGTCCGTGTCCACGCTCGTTCTTGAACACCACTCGATCAACGATCTGCCCGATGACCCTGGAGAGAAAAATCACGAAGGTGTTAACCACGCCCTGTATCAGCGCGAGGGTCACCATATCACCGTTGGCAACGTGGGATATCTCGTGACCGATAACGGCTTCCGCCTCCTGACGGCTCATCGCCCGCAGCAGCCCGGTGCTCACCGCCACCAGCGCGTCGTTCTTGCGGGCTCCGGTGGCGAAGGCATTGACCTGCGGCGAGTCGAATATGGCGGCCTCCGGCGTTCCAATACCGGCGGCTTCGGCCTGCCTGCGCACCGTGTCCAGATACCATCGTTCCACTTCATTCCCCGGCTGATCGATGACCCGGGCTCCGGAAAACCGCTTCGCGGTCATTTTCGACATCAGCAGGGAGATAAACGATCCGCCCATGCCAAATATCGCGGCGAAAATTAGAAGCCCCTGGTAGTTCATACCGCCTTGCTCGAGGTAGATATCCAAACCAAGCACGTTGATTGCGATGCTCAGAACCACCAGGATGGCAATGTTCGTGGTAAGAAAATAGACAATACGTTTCATGAATACTCTCGAATCTACAGGGTTGCTTGGTAAATATGAGGAGAATTCGGTGACGGTTCAAGTGCCAAATCGTTAGAATTGAAACGCAGCGCAACCAATCCGGTCAAACTTCTGTAATGATCAAGGCACTAAAGCAGTTTTTCGACGAAAACCTCAGCCAGGCGCCGAACGAAAGGCCCAGAGACCACGATTTGCAGATCGCCGCAGCGGCCCTGCTCTTCGAAATCAGCCGTTCCGATGAACGCACCAACATCGAGGAGCGCGACAAGATCGCAGATCTGGTCAAAAGGCAGTTCGAACTGAGCGATGCGGAAGCCACCGTGCTGCTGGACCTGGCGGAGCAGGAGGCCCATGATTCGACCAGCCTTCACGGGTTCGTAACCCTGATCAACAGTGACTGGACCGAAAATCAGAGGCTCCAGCTGGTCGAGTACATGTGGCAAATCGCCTATCTGGACGACCAGCTGGACGACCATGAGGTTCACCTCATGCGCAAGATACAGCGCTTGCTGTACATCCCGCACAAGAAATTCATCGGGGCCAAGATCCGAGCCCGCGAAGGCAGATAACCCGCAGCGAATAGGCGCGAACCGCGCCTAACACAAGCA
>JAHEIO010000014.1:0-11403 GCA_024639325.1 Gammaproteobacteria bacterium | reverse complement strand
GCGCCCCGCCGCGATAGAGTTGTAGGAGCGGCGCCCCGCCGCAATAGGTCGGCCCGAGCGCGCATATCCTACTGAAACGTTCTAAAAAGGTATATCGTCATCAAAGTCACTCGTTGGCATTGCCGAGGCAGCTGGTTGGACACCACCGGCGGATGTCGGCGGCGACTGATCGATGCTGTCCGACGTTGCGGACGTTCCGCGCCCGCCCAGCATCTGCATCTCGTTAGCGACGATTTCAGTCGTGTAACGGTCCTGGCCGCCCTGATCCTGCCATTTTCGAGTCTGCAAACGGCCTTCGAGATAGACCTGGGATCCCTTTTTCAGATATTCGCCGGCAATTTCCGCCAGACGGCCAAACATCACGACGCGATGCCATTCCGTTCTTTCCGTATTTTCACCGGTTTGCTTGTCCTTCCAGCTTTCCGTGGTTGCGACGCTGAAATTGACCACCGCGGCACCGCCCGCCGTGTACCGGACTTCCGGATCGCGTCCAAGGTGACCGACGATAATCGCTTTGTTGACTCCTCTAGCCATGATTCTGCTCCTTTGAATTGACTCGTCTCTGGTGCATGAATACTAACACCGCAGGCGTTGTTTACGCACCCTCCCCGCCGTACAGGTATTCCGCTGACGGTTCGGATGCAAACCCGCGTAAAGGGGGCGTATAGTATAGGGTTTTCTGTGATTAGATGGCTCGATGAACACTATTCAGATTCGCGGCGCCCGCACCCACAACCTGCAGAATATCGACATCGATCTGCCGCGGGACAGGTTCATCGTACTTACCGGTCTCTCCGGTTCTGGAAAATCGTCGCTTGCTTTCGACACCATATACGCCGAGGGCCAACGCCGCTACGTGGAATCCCTGTCTGCCTATGCCCGTCAATTCCTGTCCTTGATGGAAAAACCCGACGTCGATCTGATAGAGGGTCTTTCACCCGCAATATCCATCGAACAGAAAGCCACGTCGCACAATCCGAGATCCACGGTGGGAACGGTCACCGAGATTTACGACTACCTCAGATTGCTGTATGCCCGCGTCGGAGATCCCCGCTGTCCGGACCACGACGTCAGCCTCGAGGCGCAGACGGTGAGCCAGATGGTAGACCAGGTCATCTCCCTGCCCGGCGGAACGCGCGTTCTGCTCCTAGCCCCGGTGGTTGTCGATCGCAAGGGCGAGCACGCCCAGTTGATGACGCAGATGCACGCCCAGGGATTCATTCGTGCCCGGGTGGACGGCGAGGTGATCGAACTCGAAAATCCGCCCAAACTCCCAAAAAACGTCAAGCACACCATAGAAATCGTGGTAGACCGGATTTCGGTCAAGCCTGATCATCAGCAGCGGCTGGCGGAGTCTTTCGAAACGGCGCTCGATCTCAGTGAAGGCATCGCCAAAGTGCTGGTGCTGGGCGGCGACTCGCGACAAGACGATGACGAGATCCTGTTTTCGTCCCGCTATGCGTGCCCGCACTGCGGCTACAGCCTGAGTGAACTCGAACCACGCCTGTTTTCGTTCAATAACCCCGCCGGGGCCTGCCCTGGCTGCGACGGACTCGGTGTATCCAGTTTTTTCGATCCCGATCGGGTGCTGTACGACGCCGACTTGAGCCTCGCCGCAGGCGCGATCCAGGGCTGGGACCGCCGCAACGTATTCTATTTCAATCTCCTGCAGTGTCTGGCGAGCCACTATGAGTTCGACGTCGACACCCCGTTCTCGGCGTTGCCCGAAGCAACCCGCAACGTCATCCTTTTCGGAAGCGGGACCGAAAAAATCGAGTTCAAGTACCTGCGCGGTCGCGGACGCCGGAGCGTGAAACGGATCCACCGCTTCGAGGGCGTCATTCACAATATGGAGCGCCGGTATCGAGACACCGAATCCAACACCATAAGGGAGGACCTTGCCCGCTTCGTCAACTCCAAACCTTGCGGCCGGTGCGCGGGAAGCCGCCTGCGCTTGGAAGCCAGAAACGTGTTTATCGCATCCCACGCCGTGCACGATGTCACGGCGCTGTCAATCGGTCACGCCTACGGGTTTTTCGACACGCTGGCGTTGACCGGCCATCGCGCCAAGATCGCGGAGAAAATCGTCCGGGAAATCCGCGAAAGGCTCGGCTTCCTGGTCAACGTCGGACTGGAATACCTTTCCCTCGACCGATCCGCGGAAACGCTCTCGGGCGGCGAGGCACAGCGGATCCGCCTGGCCTCCCAAATCGGCTCCGGGCTGGTAGGCGTCATGTATGTTCTGGATGAGCCGTCCATCGGCCTGCACCAGCGCGACAACGGCCGCCTGCTGTCTACACTGACCCGTCTTCGCGACCTGGGCAACACCGTACTCGTCGTCGAACATGACGAGGAGGCCATCTCGAGCGCCGATCACGTCGTGGATCTGGGTCCCGGTGCCGGAGTGCACGGCGGGCAGGTCGTCGCCCAGGGCACCCCGTCTGACATCATGGCCGCCTCCAGGTCACTGACCGGCGGCTACCTCAGTGGTCGACTGCGGATCGAAGCGCCGGCTCAGCGAACGGCCTTTGACAAGGACAAGGTCCTCAAAATAACCGGCGCGCGGGGAAACAACCTGCAGAGTATTCGGGTCGACATCCCCGTCGGGTGCTTTACATGCATCACCGGCGTTTCCGGTTCGGGAAAATCTACGCTGATCAACCACACCCTGTACCCGGCTGTGGCCCAGTCCCTATACAAGAGCAAAACCCACCCCGCGGACTACGACCAAATCGAAGGCATCGGGGAATTCGACAAGGTCATCGACATCGATCAGAGCCCTATCGGACGCACCCCGCGCTCGAATCCCGCAACCTATACCGGGCTGTTCACTCCGATTCGCGAACTGTTTTCCAACACCCCCGAGTCCCGTGCCAGAGGCTACAAGCCGGGACGGTTCTCCTTCAATGTGCGCGGAGGTCGATGCGAGGCCTGCCAGGGCGACGGTCTGATCAAGGTCGAGATGCATTTTCTTCCGGACATATACGTGCCCTGCGACACCTGCAGGGCGCGCAGGTACAACCGCGAGACATTGGACATTCGGTACAAGGGAAAAAATATACACGAGGTGCTCGACATGACCGTCGAGGACGCGGCGGAGTTCTTCTACGCGGTGCCCGTCATCAAACGCAAGCTGGACACCCTGCTCGCGGTGGGCCTCGGCTACATCAAGCTCGGGCAGAGCGCCACGACGCTTTCCGGCGGCGAGGCGCAGCGCATCAAGCTCTCCCGGGAACTGTCCAAGCGCGATACGGGGAAAACCCTGTACATCCTGGACGAACCGACGACAGGACTGCATTTCCACGATATCAAGCAACTGTTGACCGTGTTGCACACGCTGCGTGACCATGGCAACACCGTAGTGGTGATCGAGCACAACCTTGACGTGGTCAAGACCGCGGACTGGATCATCGATCTGGGCCCGGAGGGCGGCGATCGGGGCGGCACCGTGGTGGCTGCGGGCACACCCGAGGACGTGGCGGGCATGGAATCGTCCTATACCGGCCGGCACCTGGCGCCGGTGCTTGCCAGGATTGAACCACCGGCGAGCCTGAGCGCCTGAACCCGGCACCTGGGCGGGGCCTGCAGACGTGTCGCGACTGCACCCGATCGGCGTGGCTTGTCGCTATCCTCGATAACGCAATTTTCGGCGAATGAGCACGTCTTTTCCCGTCTCCTGTTCCACGCCCTGAATCAGTTATACTCGTCGCATCATGAGCAACCCAAGAACCAGGCAGTCTGCCGTTCCCGGTGTAAAACAGCGCGGCGCGGACAAGATGAAACGCATTCCGATCAAGGTCGTTCCCGCGGAAAAGCCGCTCAAAAAGCCTGACTGGATCCGGATCCGACTGCCGTCGGACAACAAGGTGGCTCGACTCAAAAGCACGCTGCGGCAGAATCGGCTGTACACCGTATGCGAAGAAGCATCCTGCCCCAATCTCCACGAGTGCTTCGGTCACGGAACGGCGACATTCATGATCATGGGCGATATCTGCACGCGGCGATGCCCGTTCTGCGATGTTGCCCACGGCCGTCCCGTGCCGCTGGACGAAGAAGAACCCGCCTCCCTGGCCCGAACCATACGTGATATGGAGCTTAAATATGTCGTAATCACCTCGGTCGACAGGGACGATCTGCGCGATGGAGGCGCGGGTCATTTCGCTTCGTGCATACGCGAGGTGAGAGCGGCAAATCCGGGAATCAAACTGGAGATCCTGGTCCCCGATTTCAGGGGACGGATGGACCTGGCACTTGAGGTGCTGTCGCAGTACCCGCCGGACGTGTTCAACCACAACCTGGAAACCGTTCCAAGGCTTTACAAACAAGCAAGACCCGGTTCGGACTATCGGTGGTCCCTCGACCTCATCAAGCGCTTCAAATCGACACAACGGCACATTCCAACCAAGTCCGGCCTCATGCTGGGACTCGGGGAGGAGATCGAGGAGGTCAGGACGGTGATGCATGACCTCGTCGAGCACGATTGCGACATGCTCACCCTGGGGCAGTATTTACAGCCAAGCAGACATCATCTTCCCGTGGTCCGTTACGTGCACCCGGATGAATTCGAACGACTGCGCGAGTACGGAGGCCGGATCGGATTCCAGCACATCGCATCCGGTCCCCTGGTCCGGTCGTCGTATCACGCCGACCTGCAGGCAAGCGGTGACTTCGGGCCGCAGTAGCCCAGCGAGGTCGGACTAGCGTATCCCGTCTACGCATCGGGAGACGGTTGAGTGCATGATACAATCGCGCCACTTTTGCACAACTAGCCCGCGTCGGTAAATAAACGCTTTGGAGATCTGATACATGCAACCGGACAACAATCTCGTTGATGCCGACTCACTGGAAACCCAGGAGTGGATCGACGCACTGGAAGCCGTCATCAATGAAGAAGGGACAGAGCGGGCACACTATCTGCTTAACCAGCTGATCGATAAGGCACGCCGTTCCGGTGCCTATCTTCCGTACAAGCTAACCACCGCGTACCTGAATACTATTCCGGCCGCTGTCGAAGAGCAAAGCCCCGGTGACTCGGCAATCGAGTGGCGCATCCGATCGCTGATCCGCTGGAACGCACTGGCCATGGTCCTGAGGGCTAACCAGAAGAGTACGGAACTTGGCGGCCATATTGCCAGCTTCGCCTCCGCAGCCACCCTCTACGACGTGGGCTTCAATCATTTCTGGCATGCCCCCACCGCGGATCACGGCGGCGACCTGGTATACATCCAGGGCCATTCCGCTCCCGGGGTGTATGCACGGGCCTATCTGGAGGGGCGCCTCAGCGAGGACCAACTGGATACTTTTAGACAGGAGGCGGACTCGCCAGGCCTGCCTTCCTACCCTCATCCATGGCTGATGCCCACGTTCTGGCAATTCCCGACGGTATCGATGGGCCTCGGGCCGCTCATGGCCATCTACCAGGCGCGCTTCATGCGCTACCTGGATCACCGCGGCCTCATCGATGCAGATAACAGGAAAGTCTGGTGTTTCTGCGGCGACGGCGAGATGGATGAACCCGAATCACTGGGCGCCACCTCTCTGGCCGGAAGGGAACGACTAGACAATCTCATTTTCGTCATCAACTGCAACCTGCAGCGCCTTGACGGCCCGGTAAGGGGCAACGGAAAGATCATCCAGGAACTCGAGAGTGCGTTTCGCGGCGCCGGCTGGAACGTCATCAAGGTCATCTGGGGCTCGTACTGGGACCCGCTGCTGATGAGAGATACCAATGGTCTGCTGGCCAGGCGCATGGAAGAAGCCGTCGACGGCGAGTATCAGGCGTTCAAGGCCAAGGGGGGCGCTTACACCCGCGAACACTTCTTTGGAAAATATCCCGAACTCAAAGCCATGGTTGCCAACATGACGGACAATGATATATGGCGGCTCAACCGCGGGGGACACGATCCGCACAAGATCTTCGCGGCCTACGCCATGGCGGTCAAGCACACCGGCCAGCCTACCGTGATTCTGGCCAAGACGGTAAAGGGATACGGCATGGGCCTCGCCGGCGAGGGTCAGAATATCACCCACCAGCAGAAGAAGATGGACGAAGAGTCCCTCAAGCAATTCCGGGACCGGTTCAACATCCCGGTGCTGGACGAGAAGCTGGGCGAGCTGCCCTATTTCCGGCCGCCCGAGGACAGCGAGGAAATCCGCTACCTCAAGGACCGGCGCGCCGCTCTGGGCGGTTATCTGCCGCAGAGATCGGCCCGAGCGGAGGCGCTCCCGGTGCCGGGACTGGAAAAATTCAAGGCCCAGTTGGAGGGTACTGGCGACCGCGAGGTTTCTACCACTATGGCGTTCGTACGCATTCTGGCGGCGCTAACACGGGACAAGCAGATCGGCAAATACGTGGTGCCAATCGTTCCCGACGAGTCTCGCACATTCGGCATGGAGGGCCTGTTCAGACAGCTTGGTATCTACTCCTCCGTGGGCCAGTTGTACAAGCCCGAGGACGCGGAACAGCTCATGTACTATCGGGAGGACAAGGAGGGCCAGGTGCTGCAGGAAGGTATCAACGAAGCGGGCGCGTTTTCATCCTGGATCGCCGCCGGCACCAGCTACGCCAATCACAGCGTTAATATGATTCCGTTTTACATTTTTTATTCCATGTTCGGATTTCAGCGGGTCGGGGATCTGGCCTGGGCGGCGGGGGATTCGCAGGCAAGAGGTTTCCTGCTGGGCGGCACAGCCGGCCGGACCACTCTGGCCGGCGAGGGCCTACAGCATCAGGATGGCCACAGCCACGTACTCGCCTCCACTATTCCCAACTGCGTATCCTACGACCCGGCTTACGCTTACGAACTCGCGGTGATCATCCATCACGGACTGCAACAGATGTACGTGGAGCAAAAGAACGTGTACTACTACATCACCGTAATGAACGAAAACTACACGCACCCGGCGCTGCCTGAGGGATCCGAGGCAAACATCATCAAGGGCCTCTATCTGCTGCATGACTCCACCGGCGAAGAAGCGGAGCCCGCCGGGCACTGCGTGCAACTGATAGGCAGCGGCACTATCTTGCGCGAAGTCGAGCGGGCTGCGGAAATACTCAGCAAGGACTTCAATGTCAGCGCAGACGTGTGGAGCGCCACCAGTTTCAATGAATTGTGCCGAGACGGGCTCGCTGCAGAGCGATGGAACAGGCTGCATCCGGAAGATACCCCGCTGAGGTCGCATGTCGAGGAGTGTCTGGCTAATCGCCCGGGACCGGTGGTGGCCGCTACGGACTACATGCAGAGCTACGCCAATCAGATACGCCAGTTCATACCCGCACTGTACGTCACCCTGGGCACCGACGGCTTCGGACGCAGCGACCTGCGCAGCGACCTGCGCAGCCATTTCGAGGTGGACCGGTACCACATCACCGTTGCGGCGCTCAAGGCCCTTGCTGATGATGGTGACATTCCTTTCGCCACCGTTGCAGAGGCAATCAAGCAGTTCGGTATTGATGCTGAAAAAACCAATCCTGCTATAGCGTAAAGAGGATAGCCGAGTGTTAAGTTACAAAGAGATCGAAGTTCCGGATATTGGAGACTTCAGAAGCGTCCCGGTAATAGAAATCCTGGTCCAGGAGGGCGAGCGAGTGGAAGTCAACACACCGCTCATAGCCGTCAAGACGGAAAAGGGCCCGATGGATGTCCCCTCCCCGCTTGCCGGCAAAGTGCAGGAAATGATCGTTCAGGTCGAGGATCGAGTCACCAAGGGTTCTTCGATACTGCTGCTCGAAACAGAAGTAGAGGACCCGGCACCTTCTTTTTCAGAGCCGACCCTGGAGTCAGAAGCGGGATTCGATACCGATTCCGGCCACGAGGCGGAACCTGTGTGGGAAATCGATCCCATCATCGATCCCACCACAACGGAACCCCGGTTACCCAGCGATGTTGCTGAAGAGCCGGAAGAGCCGGGTTTCGACGATTTCGAAGAACGTGAAAGCCCGGCGCCCGCGGAACGAGTCGAACCAGTAGACGATGGCAGCATGGCTGATTCGGGAGTGTACGATGAAGTGCAAACTGCGCAGCAGGCCTCAGTAGATGAGGAAAATTCTTTCGAGCGCGACTGGGATGAAGAAATCGAGGTCCCTTCAAGCGAGGGCGGGGATCATGCAACCGATGCCGCCGCGATAGAGGAAGAGGGCGATGCCGTCGTGGAAACCGATTCTGCTGTTGGCGACAGCGTCACGGTACGGGTCCCTGACATTGGAGATTTCGATGATGTGGAAGTCATCGAGGTGCACGTCAGCGGCGGCGACACCATCGAACTGGAAGATCCCTTGATCACGCTGGAGAGTGACAAGGCCACCATGGATGTACCCGCCACCGCGTCCGGCATAGTGTCGGAGGTGCTCGTGGCAGTCGGTGACCGGGTCAGCGAGGGCAGCCCAATCGTGCGCGTCGGCGCTGCCGGAGCGGAGCCTGCTGCCGCCCCGGCAGCGGCGGTGGACGAGCACGCCGCGGCCGCGGTGGAAAGCGCGGCGGCGACACCCGAGCCGGAAACAGCCGCGGCACCCATCCCGCGAGCGCGACCCGATCCCGGCACCCGGCCTGCAGCAAGAGAACGCGGCGCTGCGGGCCCCGCCACGCCGCCCGTCCCCATTGACAGCTCCCGGTCGCCGGACGAAGTTCCGCACGCCAGCCCCGGGGTGAGAAAGTTTGCCCGGGAACTGGGGGCGGATCTGACCAAGATAAGCGGCAGTGGACCCAAAGGCCGCATCCTCAGGGAGGATGTCCAGCGTTGGGTCAAGAAAACGCTCACCGAAACGCCGTCAGCAGCGCCGGCCGCCGCCACCGGCGGCGCAGGCATCCCGGAAATGCCGGATATCGATTTCTCCCAGTTTGGAGAAATCGAAAAACAACCGCTCAGCCGCATCAAGAAACTCACCGCGGCCAACCTGAGCCGGGCATGGCTGAACGTGCCCCACGTCACGCAACACGATGAAGCCGACATTACGGAACTCGAGGAATTTCGACAAGAACTGAAAAAAGAGGAAGAGTCCAGAACCGGGGCGCGAATTACCATGCTTTCGTTTCTTATGAAGGCCTGCGTGGTGGCGCTGAAGGAGTATCCCGTTTTCAACGCTTCGCTTGAAAAAGGCGGGGAGAATTTGATAGTCAAACACTACTATCATATGGGCATCGCGGTGGATACGAACCAAGGTCTCGTCGTACCGGTAGTACGTGATGTAGACCGCAAAACCATCCGCGACCTGGCCGGGGAACTGGCCGACATCAGCTCTCGGGCAAGAGAGCGTAAGCTGTCACCCAAGGATCTTCAGGGCGCATCGTTCACGATTTCAAGCCTGGGCGGCATCGGGGGAACGGCGTTCACTCCGATCGTCAACGCACCCGAGGTGGCCATACTTGGCGTGTCCAGATCCAGCATGAAACCCGTGTACGAAAATGGTGGTTTCGTACCGCGTCTGATACTGCCGATATCACTGTCCTACGATCATCGTGTCATCGACGGGTCACAGGCTGCGCACTTCACGTCTTTTCTGGCTAGAGTCCTGGCCGACGTCAGGCGCTTGCTGCTTTAGCAGGTACTATTGAAACAAAATCAATAAGAGAAATTACCTTGCCCAAAACAATCGAACTCAAGGTACCGGACATCGGTGATTTTACCGATGTGGAAGTCATCGAAGTACTCGTCGCACCCGGCGACCAGGTCCAACAAGAAGATCCGCTGATCACTCTGGAAAGTGACAAGGCGACCATGGATGTACCCAGCGCGGAGGCGGGAACGATCAAGGAGTTGACCATTCAGGTCGGCGACAAGATATCAGAGGGTGACACCATCGCTGTCCTCGAGGTCGGGCGGTCCGCCGACACGCAAACCGGAACGGAGGACACTAAACCCGTTGTCGAAGCGGCGCCCCCGGCGAGTCCAGAGACTCCGGGCCAGGGCGAAATCGATTTTGGGATCGATAGCCCAGCACCCACGCCGAAGCCATCAGTCGCAGGGGCCGCCGCCGACCGGCATGCGGAAGTGGTCGTACTCGGATCGGGTCCGGGTGGATACACCGCCGCTTTCAGGGCTGCGGACCTTGGTAAGAAGACGATCCTGATCGAACGTTACCCTACCCTGGGCGGTGTTTGTCTCAATGTCGGATGCATCCCCTCCAAGGCATTACTGCACACTGCCGCGGTGATCGACGAAACGCGCGGTATGTCAAAACACGGACTCAAGTTCGGTGATCCCAAGATTGATCTGGACAAACTCAGGGCCTGGAAGGACAGCGTCGTCGGCAAGCTCACCAAGGGGCTTGCGGGACTGGCCGGTCAGAGAAAGGTCGAAGTCATTCAGGGCTGGGCGAATTTCGCTGGACCGAACGACATGTTAGTGGATACGGCGAATGGTGAAATCACGATAGGTTTCGATCAGGCCATTATCGCGGCCGGATCGCAAAGCATGAAACTGCCGGGTTTTCCCGAACACCCGCGTATCATCGATTCCACCGGCGCTCTCGCCCTCGCCGAGATTCCGAAGCGCATGCTGATCGTGGGCGGCGGGATTATCGGGCTGGAAATGGCCGCGGTATACGGCTCGCTGGGCAGCAAAATCACCGTGGTGGAGCTCACATCCGCGCTGCTTCCCGGCGTCGATGCCGATCTGGTCAAACCGCTGCAGAGGCGAATCAGCAAACTATACAAAAACATCTACCTCGATACCAAAGTCACCGCGCTGGAACCGGATGACAACGGAGTGCTCGTCACATTCGAGGGTAAAAAGGCTCCTGAATCAGATACCTTCGACGTCGTTCTGGTGGCGGTGGGCCGGCGGCCCAACGGGCACGAAATTGGCGCTGACCTGGCGGGCGTCCGGGTCGATGACGGAGGTTTCATCGAAGTCGATTCCCAGCAGCGCACCAATGTGGGGCACATATTCGCCATCGGCGACATCGTCGGTCAGCCCATGCTGGCGCACAAAGCCACGCACGAGGGCAAGGTAGCGGCAGAAGTCTGCGCCGGTATGAAAAGCCACTTCGATGCCAGGGTCATCCCCAATGTGGCGTACACCGATCCCGAAGTTGCGTGGGTCGGGGTGACGGAAGGCGAAGCGAAATCCCGGGGACTGGACTACGGCAAGGGCGTATTCCCCTGGGCGGCCAGCGGACGGGCGCTTGGCCTGGGCCGGGAGGAAGGAATGACCAAACTGATCTTCGACAACGCCACGCGGCGGGTAATCGGCGCCGGTATAGTCGGACCTCACGCGGGAGACCTGATAGCCGAGGCGACGCTGGCCATCGAGATGGATTGTGAAGCGGAGGACATCGGCCTCACCATTCACCCGCACCCAACGCTTTCCGAGACCGTCGCGTTCTCCGCCGAGGCCTATGACGGTACCATTACGGATCTGTACGCGCCGAAACGAAAATAGAACTTTCCAGCCCGCATTTCTGAC
>JAHEIO010000068.1 GCA_024639325.1 Gammaproteobacteria bacterium | reverse complement strand
AGATGATCGATGGTTTTAGACTCCTGCTGATCGTCTACGCTCCCGGTCGGACAGGACAGAAAATTGATCAGGATCAACCGCTTGGCAGCACCTTACCGTTATCTTACCACGCGGCATATAGCGCCCGTGATCCGGCGTTCCAACCTGCTCACCAATAGAATGAGGGCATTCAGGGGGGAGAAGTGAAAATCAGTATCGCAAACAGGATTTTCGTAATGTCATTGGCCGCTCTCGCGACCGCGTCACCTTCGCTCGTCCTGGCCACCAACGGCTTGTACCAGCACGGCTACGGGTCGCGCCAGAACGGGATAGCCGGCGGCGGCGTCGCGTTCCCTCAGGACCCCTTGATCGCTTCCATCAATCCGGCCGGGGTGGTCTATGTCGGCAGGAAAAATGAGATAGATTTAGTGTGGTTCTCTCCGCGCAGGGAATACACCGTCACTGCCAGCCCTGCGTCCGGAAATTTCCCACCCTTCCCCGGTCCCACGGTGAAGAGCGGAAGCGAGTCCTTCTTTATTCCCTCGCTGGGATTCAGCTGGCCTATCGGTGACAACGATGACAAGGCCGTCGGGTTCGCCCTGTACGGCAACGGCGGCATGAATACGGACTATGACGCCGCCGACACGCCGTTTGGTGTCGGCAGCTTTGCCGGAGGCGCTGTCCCCGGCGGCGGTGCCAACAGCGGCGTCGACTATACGCAGTTGTTCGCTAATCTCAATTACTCGCAGAAATTCGCGGACGGAAAAGCAGCCTGGGGAATCGCCGGCATCCTGAACTATTCCCGGCTCGAGATGCGCGGATTCAGCGCGTTCGGACCCTTTTCTCTCGATCCCGCCAACCTGTCCGACAGAGGCCACGACAATGATACGGGATTCGGCGTCCGCCTCGGTATACAGGGCGATGTCGGCAGCGGCGTCTCGCTGGCCGCGTCATATCAGACGGAGATCAGCAACAAATTCGATGACTACGCGGGGTTGTTTCCCGATGGCGGAAAACTCAACATTCCCCCCACCCTGCAGGTGGGACTGGCGGCAAAAGCCGGTCCCGGAACGATTACCGCCGACATCCAGCACGTGTTCTACAGCGACGCCAGGGGTGTGGGTGACCCCGGCACTACGGGCCTGCCCACGGGATGCACTCCCTCTGCCCCGTTTACCGCGTCGCCGGTTGCCAGTGGTCCGAGCTGTCTCGGCAATGATCCTGGCATCGGATTCGGTTGGGAAGACATGACCATACTAAAACTGGGCTACACCTGGTCGACGGGAAACGACTGGACCTGGCGGGTGGGTGCGAGCTATGGCAAACAGCCGATTCCGGCGGAAGACGTCACCTTCAACATCATCGCGCCCGGCGTAATCGAGACGCATTTGACGGCGGGATTCAGCAAGGCACTCGGCAAGGGACGCGAGTTCAGCATGGCCCTGATGTATGCGCCGGAGAAGTGCGTGAACGGCCCCGACCTGTTCACGCCCGGCCAGACCATAGAACTGTGCATGCATCAGGTGGCGGTGAACGCCGGATTTTCATTCTAGCGAAAAGCCAGCTGACTGCCGGATTTGCCGGCCTGGACGCGCCCAAGCCGGCGGCCCGAACTGCGAAAAAGCCCCAACCTGCGATGTGAAGGCCAATCCTCCATGTCCGCGCGTTATCGCGGCCTTTTTAGGCGAATTTTGGTCCGACGGGCACTGCTGCACGAAAAATATACCCATTTTGGTAAATAACATTGAATTTAATAAGATACTAATATATCAGCCAGACATGTTCAGGAAAGTGATATCCCTGTTTAGACCCTCTGCCGTTCCTACACCAAAACCGGCGGTTAGGAGGGGGGATTTCGATCGGGAACTCGACACCCGCGGCTGGAACTGCCCGGTCCCCGTGCTCCAAGCCAAAAAATCCCTGAGCAATCTGGATGCCGGGCAAACGCTGCACGTCATCACGACCGATCCGGGATCGCTGGTGAATCTGCGGGGTCTGGCGAATCAACCGGGAATTACCCTGGTGGAATCTTCCGAGGTGGGTGAGGAGTATCATTTCGTGCTGAAAAAAACCGATACCACGTAACCCGGCGCCCCCGCGCCCGGGAAGAGACAATCCAAACTCATCTAAAAGGTATAGACAGATGTCCGAGAAGAAACTGGCGCTAATCGCAACCAAGGGTACGTTGGACTGGGCCTACCCGCCTTTTATTCTTGCCTCCACCGCGGCCGCTCTGGGATACAACGTTACCGTATTTTTCACATTCTACGGGCTTCAGCTCCTGCGCAAAGACCTCAACCTCAAGGTGAGTCCGCTGGGAAACCCGGGAATGCCGATGCCGATGGGTATGGACAAATGGTTCCCGGTGCTGGGCACCGCCATTCCCGGCATGGAAACCATGATGACCGGCATGATGAAACAGAAGATCAAGAAGAAAGGCGTTGCCAGCGTTCAGGAACTTCGTGATCTTTGTATCGAGGCCGAAGTCAAAATGATCGGCTGCCAGATGACCATTGATCTATTCGATATGAAGTCCGAAGATTTCATAGACGAAATCGAGCTGGGTGGGGCCTCGACATTTTTCGAGTTCGCCGGCGACGCGGACGTTCAACTGCTGATCTAAACCGCATTTCTCACCAGGATCCCGAGCGATGGCGCAGCACAGGTGCCGGTGAACACCGGGCCGGAGTGAGATGCGGGCTAGCCTTCTGCCATCCTGCTCATGGCGCTGCGGGTCACGATGGGGCCGACGATTTCGAACAACACCGTCGAGCCGATGACGATCGGCAGCAGGATCTGACGATACGCCGGGAACTGGCTCGACGCGACCAGCGCCATTCCCATCGCGGCACCGGCCTGGGGCAGCAGGGCGGCCCCGGTCCAGCAGCGTTCGGTGGTTCCGACCCGGGACAGACCGCCGCCTACCCAGGCGCCAACGACCTTTCCGACCGTGCGGAAAAGGACGTACGCGCAGCCAATCCAACCGATGACGAGCAGGGCCTCGAAATCCAGTGACGCACCGGCGAGCACGAAAAATATCGCCAGCAGCGGCCACTCCAGCCCTTCGATTGCTCGAAACGGCTGCTCGTGGTGGCGGGCAAAATTCGCGATCACCACCCCCATGGTCATCGCCGTGATGAGATAGGAAACCTCCAGCGCAATGGCAAGGCCGCCGGCCAGGAACACCAGTCCAAGCGCCTCGGTCAACATGGGCTGACCCGGCCTGATCCGGCCGGTCAGATAGCTGGCCGGTAGACCGATGATTGCGCCCAACAATATCGCGCCGAAGATTTCCCGCAGGGCAAACAACACCGGGGAATCAGCGCCATCCGTGCCATGCAGCGCCATCACGAGCGCAATGCCCACGCTGAAAAGCAGCAGGGCCCACGCGTCGTCGAGCGCCACAATGGCCACGAGTCGCTTGGCAAACCTGCTTTTAGCCCCGGACTCGACTACGACATCCACCACCGCTTCCGGCGCCGTCGCGGCGGCGATGCAACCCAACAACAGCGCGATCTCGAATCCGCTGCCGACCGCCATCAGGCCAAACCACACCATCAGCCAGGTAAAAACCGCCGCGGTGATCGATATCACCAGCGCGCCGCGTCCGATCTGTCTGAGTTCCCGCAAAGCCATTCTTTCGCCCAGCAGAAAACCGACCATGATCAGGGTGATCTGGGCGATGATGTTGAAATTGTCGAGTAAAAGCCGCGGTATGAGATTCAGCGCTTCCGGCCCGATCAGGGCGCCGAACAGCAGGATGGTCGTGACCCTGGGAAAAGCCGTGCGCTGCCCCATATAGTCAGCCGCCAGGCCCGCCAGGAGTATCCCCCCGAACACCACCAATACCGTGTATCCATCCTCCAAGGCTTCAGACTTTCCTGGTCCTGCGCGTGTTATGGTACATATTGAATCTCTAACACTGTCAAGGAGTACGTTTAATGGCAAACGAAGGTTATCACGAACCGATCCAGGAGCTTTCGAATGAAACGCGGGACATGCATCGGGCGATCACGTCGCTCATGGAGGAACTCGAGGCCGTGGACTGGTACAACCAGCGGGTCGATGCCTGCAAGGACGATGAACTGAAAGCCATTCTGGCGCACAACCGTGACGAGGAAAAAGAACACGCGGCAATGGTGCTGGAGTGGATCCGAAGGAAAGATCCAAGCTTCGACAAGGAGTTGAAGGACTATCTGTTCACTGACAAATCGATCTCCCACTGACCGCAACATGCGGGCTCCGGCTCGTTCACGCGTCGCGGATAGACTCCTGGTGAGAAATGCGGGCTAGGGTCGGCTGAGCCGCTCCTGGATTTCGCTGGGAAGGGGTAATTCAATATCTGCTTCCAGGTTGCCTTTTCCCGGCACATGGTTGACTTCGAGACGGATGCCGCCCGGATCCTCGAACAAGACGGAGTAGTAGCCGGGAGCCCAATCGCTCTCTTCCGGCGCTTGAACGATGTTCGCGCCGAGCTCGACCACGAAGGCGTACACATCGTCCACGTCTTCACGATTTCGGGCGCGCAGGCAGAGATGGTGAAGACCGGCGCGGTACTGGTCGAATGAGGTATTTTGATGTTCGGGGCCGGCCGCCCGAATTCCTATACCCGTTCTGCTGCCGACGCAGTAAAAAAGACGATCGTTGCTGACCAGGCACTTCATGTCGAAAAATGCCAGAAGTTTCTTATAGAACGGCAAGCAGGCGTCGAAATCCTTCACCGTCAAATACACATGTGCAACGCCGTTGAGGTCCATATCTACTCGTCGACATCGGCCAGTTAATCGGCAACGCCTATCCCGGCGCCGGCCGCTGCTATTTAATTCAAATCAAGCCGCGATGCCACGGTGACGCTGTGCGCCAGGCCGTTTGACAGCCTTGGTGCCGCGTCGAACATTTGACCGCTGCTTGCCATTGCGTGCTTGTCCGCCGCGTCTGCCAAGCTGCTCCACAGGTCCTGATTTTGTTTCAGGTGCAACGACACGGACTTGTCGCTCGAATCCGTGAATCGCCTCGCTCGGAATCTTGTATCCAAGGAACTTCTCGATGTCACGCAAATAGCCGTTTTCGTCGGGACATACCAGGGAGACGGCTTCTCCTTCCAGACCGGCTCGGCCTGTACGACCGATGCGGTGAACATAGTCTTCCGGCACGTTGGGCAGCTCGTAGTTGACGACGTGCGGCAATCGTTCGATGTCCAGACCACGGGCGGCAAGGTCGGTTGCCACCAGAACGCGAATCTTGCCCGCCTTGAAGGCTGCCAATGCCCGGGTGCGCGCTCCCTGGCTTTTGTTTCCGTGGATCGCGGCACTGATCACGCCGTCGCGCTCCAGTTGCTGAGCCAGTCGGTTTGCGCCGTGTTTGGTGCGTGTAAATACCAGGACCTGGTACCAGTCATTCGAATCTATCAGCCAGGACAGCAGTGCACGTTTAGTGTCCTTTGCGACAGGGTGGACACGCTGGATGATGCGTTCCACGGTGGTGTTGCGCGGTGACACGTCGATTTTTTCCGGCTGCCGCAGTAATCCATCGGCCAGCTGCCTGATCTCTTTGGAGAAGGTTGCCGAGAACATCAGGGTCTGCCGCACCTTCGGCACCTGTTTGATGATTCGGCGAATGTCGTGGATGAATCCCATGTCGAGCATGCGATCCGCCTCGTCTAAAACCAGGGTTTCGACCATCGACAGATCGATGGTCCCCTGCGACGCATGATCGAGCAGGCGGCCCGGTGTGGCGACGACGATGTCGATGCCCTCGCGCAGCTGCCTGATCTGTGGACCGATCTTGACGCCGCCGTAGATCACGCCGCTGCGCAATTTAAGGTGGCGTCCGTAGGTAGTCACGGACTCGCCGACCTGAGCTGCGAGTTCTCGTGTGGGAGAGAGTATGAGCGCCCGTACACCGCCATTCCGACGGCCAGACCGCGTCGAATCGAGGCGCTGCAGCAACGGAAGAGTGAAACCCGCGGTCTTGCCGGTTCCGGTCTGCGCGCTGGCAAGAATGTCGCGTCCTGCCAGCACGACGGGGATAGCCCGCTGTTGGATTGGCGTGGGTTTTTCGTAACCCTGTTCCGCGATGGCGCGCATCAACGCGGCATTCAGACCAAGTGAGTCAAAAGTCATTTGTTTGGATACTCCGTATTTGAATTTGCACGATGCTTGACATGCACCGGCCGAACACAACGTTAGGCGGGAGGCACATCCATGAAGTGGCGCCGAGGAGCGCCGATCGTAGAACGCGGGTGGATTGGCCGTTCTAGCGGCGGCGTCCGCGTCCCTTGCCGCGTTCGCGCGGTTGTTCGTAACGCACCTTGAGCGACGTGCCGTCCTGCGTCCGTCCATCGAGAGCCTCGATGGCTGCGCGGGCTTCATGACCCTCCATTTCGATGAATCCGAACCCCCGGCATCGGCCGGAAAATATTTCCGTCACCAGTTGGACTGAGTGAACCCTGCCGTAATTGGAGAACAGATCGGTGACGCTAGCTTCGGTGGCGTCTTTCGACAGACCTCCGATAAAAAGTTTTTTCAAGATAGGTCTCTTTGAGACAGATTGCGCGGTCGAGCCCTACCTCGCCACCCGGGCAAGGTCGGATTGACCCGACGATTGTCAGCTGTTGATGCTGACCTGGCTGGCCTGTGGGCCCTTTGGGCCATTTTCCACCACGAAGGTGACCGATTGCCCCTCGTTGAGGGCCCGGAACCCATCGGCGTTAATGGCAGAGAAGTGCACGAACACGTCCTTGCTGCCGTCGCTGGGGGTGATGAAGCCGAAACCTTTGGACTCGTTGAACCATTTGACAGTGCCTGTCATCATAATAACTACCTCCGACTGAGTAAGTCGATGTTTGAATTGGAAAAAAGTAAATGTGAGTCAGAACAGGGCGTTACAGGAGGTAATGTGGAGACAGAACTACTTGCGGGCACTGTGCGGGAATCGCATTTCCGCGCGATGATACACAAGCATCATCGAATTAGCCATCTTTATTTGAATTTCATTGCCGGGAGCGTCATGTCGACGGAAATTGCACCTTCGCTCAACCCAGGCTGCGCGTCGGCCGAGCGCGGAGTTACTGCAGAAAAACGGCGAAAACGAGCGTCATCGCCGTAATCGCCACTATCCACGCACAGACGACGTCCTTGCCGCTTGTTAAGTAGTCATCCGATTCGTCGTGTCTCATCTTCGCCTCCCTTTCGTTCGCTTGATTCGTCACATCTTTCACGGGAACCCGACTGTGTATGTGAGTTAGACCACGATACATCTCAGCAGACAGGTCGCATTGACATACCAAAACGATAATTTATCGGTCTCGGCTGCATCGCGATCTTCATTCCCATAGATCTGAAGCCCGGGACCAAGCGGAGCACAATAAGCGACGAAAGGTCAGTTTTATGATTGACGGCTTTTGAGGGCCGATAGTGCGCACAGAGAATTTGTACCCTGTGATGTAAACTCAGGAGTACCTTCATAAAAATCATCATTTCCATGAAAAAAAGGGCGGGTGCGGATCGTCGTTCGGGACAGGACCGGCGGGTCGTATACGATCTTTTTTATTTCAGTAATGGTGGTGTTGAGCGACGCAAATATTCCGACCGGCGAAAACCCAGTGAGCGTCGGTCCGATTGGGTAAGGATTTCTTCCTGGAGCAGCGCCAGGGTTGCGGTGCCGAAAAAGTTGGATGACGATAGAGGTATGATTTATACCCTCCGCAGGCGCTTACTGAACTGGCCGGACGGATAAAGACGCCTCGAAGGCGGATCACCCGCCCCTTTAATACCCTGCCTGATTCAAGGTGCTTGCCGCAGCGCTGGAGCCACCGGATGCAAGCCCTCCCAAACGGTTGATCCGCATGTTGCGGGAGGCATGGCGCATGGAAATGCCTCTCGTGCGGAACCCGGGGTGCGGCTAAAACACTTCCTCGAAGAGGGCTTTCATCGCCTGCCACGACTCTCGATCGGCGGTTTCGTTGTACGCAACCGGGATGCCGAACTTTTTGCCGTTGGCGTCGGCCTCGCGGCTGGTAAAGCCGTGCATCGCGCCTTCATACGCGATGAAGCGGTAGTCCACCCCGGCGGTGTCCATCTCTGTTTTGAAAGCGCGCACGTCTTCATCGGGGATCATGACATCCGCGGCACCGTGGCAAACCAGCACTCTTGCCCTCACCGATCCGGGCTCCGGGGTATGAAAAGAACCCAGGGCACCATGAAAGCTGACCACGGCTCGCAACGGCATGCCGATACGCGCCATGTGCAGGACCATGGCGCCGCCGAAGCAATAACCTATCGCACCCGTGCGCTCGCCGTCGACGGTGGAAAGATCGCTCAGTGCGTGGTGCGCTGCCTCGAGTCGCGCCGTGCCCGCTTCCATGTCGCCCATCACCGCGTTCATCATCTTACCGGCCTCGTCCGGTGTCTGCGCGGTCTTTCCTTCGCCGTACATGTCCACGGCCAGTGCGGTGTAGCCTAGAGCAGCAACCTGCCCGGCGCGCTCACGGATGTAGTCGTTCAATCCCCACCATTCCGGAACCACCAGCACCCCCGGCCTCGGGCCGTCGATGGCGGAATCTAGGGCGAGATATCCCGTCATCGTCTGGCCGCTGGCGACATACGAAATGGACTCAGTCTGGATACTGGACATTATTGCTCCTCCAAAGTTTTCTCGTTTACCGGCAACTTGTTCGCACATTATTACACCCGTAAGGCCCCGGTCAAAAGCCTTCTTCCGAATACGCGACGTTGATATCATTGCGCGATCTCGGCAAATGGACTGCGGCGTCTTGTGCGGATTGTTTTAGATACCGGAAAAATAGAGTCTTTTCATAGAGACGGATTCGTGGTCGTCGAGGACGCGCTCGATGCATCAACGGTAGCCGCTGCCCGGTCCCGATTCGGGCATTTGTTTGCCGGATGTTTTGAAACTGGCATTCAGCCCGACGAGTGGAACTGGCGCCCCGAATCCGGCGCCCGCGACGTCACCCGGCAGATCTGCAACGCCTGGAAGTCCGACAGCATCATCGCCGCCATCGTGACACGCGTCGATATTGGGTGTGCCTGTGCCGAATTGCGGGGATGGCACGGCGCGCGCCTGAATCAGGACAACGTCATTTGGAAGCCTCCCGGCGCGCGTTCACTCGGTTTTCATCAGGATGACAGTTACCAGGATTGGATCGTGCCGGGTGAAATGATGACCTTCTGGATCACATTGGACGATACCCGGGCCGATCAGGGGACAATCGAATATGTGGCCGGATCGCATCGCTGGCCACTTTCGCCCCCGATCGACCAGTTTCATGCGCCTGATGATCCAACTACGGACATGCGCGCGGCAGCGGGCCGCGCCGGCGAGGCCCGCCCGGAAATCGTGCCCATCGAAGTGACTGCGGGCAGTGCCGTAATCCATCACGGACGTACCTGGCACGGGTCAAGGGACAATCGGGGGAAAACACCCCGTCGCTCGGTCGTCGCCCATTGCATGTCCAGCGCAGCACACTTTCACCCTGTCAACGTCAGCCCGGTCTACAGCCGGTACAGGCGATACGGGACGAATGACATGGATGAAAGTTTCTTTCCCGTCCTCTGGCGCCAGGACGGCTACCGTACGCCGTGGCTGTAGGTCGTTAATGACAGTCCAAAGCGGGAAGACGATCAGTGAGTATCCGGAGATTGCTGCGGTGCCTGCGTGAGCATTTTATCGTGCGCTGTCAGAATCCGGACTCCTTGGTGGACTATGCACAGCTGGAACCGGTCCATGCTCGTATTGGATGGCGTCATCCAGGGACAGAATCGAAGCCGTGAGACGGCAGGAGACGCCGTAAATGAAGTAAACCTGCAATCTGTGGCACGACCGTGGCTGCGCCCCCACCCAACAAGGTCCACCGCTTAAAACCATTACCGGTTCGTCCGGCCGCGCATCCTGTTCGAGGAATAACTCGACGAGATGGAGTATGAGCTGCACTTTTTTCTATTTTATGGCAAATGCCGAATGACGGAGGTGGTCACCCTCGGGTTCGACTTCTTGCAGGGCGAGACCTATCGCAACTACGACGCCGACTGGACGAGGCTGGAGCCGGGCTCGGCAGTACCGGTCGCAACGGCTGGTCGGTTGGGTTTTGCAACCGCCGAGAAGCCATTGAAGCGATTACGGGCATTCATCTCGGCACAGGTTCAAGTTCAGAGAAGTTGCCTCCCATCAAGTCTGCGGAGGTCTATTATCGATGGCTTGCGTCCGCGTAATTTAGTAGGGGACTGATTAAATGACCACGGTCGATGGGATTTCTGAAGATGTGTTTCGGTTATCGGTTTTTGAAAGTCACGGTGGGTTTCACTTCAACCAATTTCTAGTCAGGGACGAGCAGCCGCTGCTGTTTCACCTGGGCATGAACGGGATGTTCGAGGAAATACGGAAAGGGGTGGCCAAGGTGCTCGAGCCCGCGAGCCTGCGCCGGCTAGCCTTCAGCCATTTCGAGGCCGACGAATGCGGATCCCTCAATCGCTGGCTGGAACTTGCTCCGCAGGCCGAACCGGCCTGCACGGTACTGGCGTCTGATCTCAGCGTGTCAGATATCGCTGCGCGCCCGCCGCGGGCCCTTCAGGACGGCGACGTGATCGATACCGGGCGCCACCGCCTGCGTTGCTTGTTCACGCCGCATGTGCCGCACAACTGGGATGCGCTGAAGAATATGGATGGCACGCTTTACGACCATTCGACACCCTGGACGACCGAGACGCCCAAGGTGCTGGCGCGCCTGGCGGAATTGCAACCACAGACCCTGGCCATCATGCATGGTGCCTGCTACCGCGGCGACGGAGGCAAGGCACTTACGGAGTTGTCTGGCGTGATGCAGGAGGCCTTCGCCTAACAGCCTAAGCTCCGGACGCGTGAAATATTGCGTGACCGGGATCGAACGGTCATTCTTGGGTTACGAAGCTGATGACGCAACGTCGTTGACTTTCTTTACGCGGCCGCTCGAAGGCGATCGTTCGATTACCTTACTGCATGGGGCGCTTTTGTCCGGGTTCAGGAGTTCAACAGTGAACAGCGAACGGCAGCAAAGGGGGTGACCTGTCGTTCCCTATCGGATGGCAAACGTCTCCTGATCGCCGCTCAGACTAATACGATTTACCGGCAATCGTTTAAAATTTGCAACCTGTCCTTGTTAGCGCTTTAGCGTTAGTAGTAGCCGGTCACCATCTTTTGTCCTTTTGAAACTGAGTATTTGGCGGTATAAAGTAGTCGCTATGGCAGAGTGCGGCTGTGGAATAGATATTACGTCGAAAGAAGAACGACGCGTATTGATCATACTGCTCGCGATCAATCTTGCTATGTTCTTGGCCGAGATCGCTATGGGCATCATTGCAGAATCGATGGGCTTGATTGCCGATTCGCTCGATATGCTGGCAGATGCTGCAGTCTATGGTATTAGTTTGTATGCGGTGGGTAGGGCCGCAAGTATCAAAACACGTGCAGCTCTCCTAAGCGGCATATTCCAGATCGGGTTAGCTTTAGGTGTCGCTACTGAAATCGTTCGTCGCGTGATCTGGGGCAGTGAACCTGAACCATTGTACATGGTTCTTGTAAGCCTTTTAGCACTGATAGCCAATGTAATATGTCTTGTTCTCATCTCGAAATACCGCGCAGGTGAGGTACACATGCGGGCGAGTTGGATATTCTCTAAAAATGATGTGATTGCGAATGTCGGCGTCATTCTCAGTGGGCTCCTTGTCTATGCATTTAGCGCTCGTTGGCCAGATTTAGTAATTGGTATGATTATTGTTGCTGTTGTTCTGCGAGGCGGTTTAATGATTGTGGCGGATGCTAGTCGCGAGCGACACCGCATTGCGACCTCAGTTGATCTGGGTCAAAGGCCCGTAGCTCCCTTTGAGCGTAGGTTGTAGTATGGCGTCGCAATACGTGTATGGACGACTACGAGCGAGCACTCGGCAAATGAATCGAAAGGATCACTGGGAGCATGTCTACTCGACCGGGACGATCGAGAAGCTGGGTTGGTATGAGCCTCACTTACAAACCTCCTTAGATTGGATTAAGGAGCTCAGTTCAGACGCAGATGCTCCCATTATCGATGTTGGCGGGGGCGCATCCACACTAGCTGACGATCTCTTACACGCTGGCTACAGGTCAGTCACGGTCCTCGATATATCGGCGAGAGCGCTCAAAGCGATCAAAACACGGATGGGTAAAGAAGCAGAGCTGGTGACCTGGATTGAAGGAGATATCACTTCGGTTGAATTACCGACGAACCATTATGAATTGTGGCATGATCGGGCAGTGTTCCATTTTCTCACTATACCCGAGCAGCAACAGAAGTATCGGGAGAATCTTAGCAAGGCGCTAAAGCCGGATGGAAGTCTGATTATCGGTACATTTGCGTTAGAAGCGCCACCAAAATGCAGTGGTTTGCCGATACAACGGTACAGTCCGAAGCGTTTGGGGGACACGCTGGGAAGAGAATTCGTACTAAAGCGTCATCGGAAAGAATTACACATTACGCCGAGCGGGGTGGAGCAAATGTATCTTTATTGCCACCTTCAAAAAAACACTTAAAGCGGTTATCGAACGCCCCTTTTTGGCCGACTCCAGAACAAAGCCCGCTTTCAGTGAAGGTCCGGGCAATTTTCGGGCGTAGCGTGATCGGTTCGCGACCGGCAAGAATGTGTCGATTCCAGTCTATCCTGCCCGTACTGATATTGCCTGAGCTCGACTGGCGGCTGTCCGCGCCATAGCGGACCGAGCAAACAGACCTTGGGCATATAGGTTTCTCTGCGCCGCGTCAGTCAGCAGCCGGCCACGCGGACATTCCCTATGAATTTGTGGGTGTACTGTCAGAGACACAGGACAGAGCCTCAACTATCCAGAATCTTACCCGCCTGAACATTGTGGGTTGACTTGTCCACACCAGCGGCGCACCCTGTGCGATGGATTCGGCGAACACGTGGAGTTTCGAATGCTAACCTTCACTTCAAAGACAATCACACAAACTCTTTTGGGTTTCTTAATGGCCGCAGCGGCTGCGTCAGTCTGTGCCGATACCACTAAGGCGATGGTCGCCACCGGGCCAGACAACGTGGCGATCAAGGGGTACGACACCGTGGCCTATTTCACCGAGGGCCAGGCGATGAAGGGCGAAAACAAGTTTATCGCCTCTTGGAACGATGCCGAATGGTATTTCGCAAACGCCGCCCACCGTGATCTCTTCACTGCAAATCCGGAGCGTTATGCCCCGCAGTTTGGTGGCTTTTGCTCAGCCGGTCTTAGCCATGGCGTAAAAGTAGCTGCCGACCCCGAAGCCTGGACCATCGTCGATGGGAAACTTTATATCAAATTTAACAAGGATGCTCGTGATCGGTGGCGCAAAGACAAGGCCGAGAAAATTAAGCGGGCTGAAGAGAACTGGGCTGAGTACCAAAAGCAGGATTGACTAGTGCCCACTGGGTCGGCGTATCGCGAAACCGCCTTCGCTTATCGGGGGCATCATTCCAGCCCGGCTTTGTGAAGGCCCTCTGCGATAGAGGCCTGGTCTGTCGCGTTGCGAAACCTCGTGCCGAACGAGGCAACTTCGAAGAACGGATGCAGTCGACGAACCTTTGCCACCGTACGGGTAGCATCCTCCGAGCGGTTGGCCTGCGCGTAAGCCGCGGTCAACGCGATGTGAAGAAATGGGTGATCGGGGTTCCGGCCCACGTTTTGTTCCAAAGTCCTTATCGCGTCGTCATATCGCTTTTCGAGGTAATAGGCCAATCCGAGTTCGACTAATCTGTCTATGTCAGTATTAGGATTGAAGCGGAGCGCGGTCTCGTACGCCTGTATGGCTTCATCCCGCCGGCCCGAGTAGAGCATGACCGAACCCAATATTGCCTGACTGTCCCAATCGCTAGGATTGAGTTCCATCGCGCGCTCTAATACGTGTATGGCAAGATCGTACTGCCCGCGCAGCAGATATATATAGGCGAGCAAGCGGTAGGCCGCCGCGGACTCCTCGAGACTTAAGGCCTTCTGCGCCAGGTCTTCTGCTTGTTGCAGTGCCTGATTCGGAAACTCAGTCCAACCGTGGCCGACGGCCTTGCGGTAGGTCCAACCTAGCCCGACGTAGGCCGACGCATAGCGCGGGTCGAGTTCGACCGCTCGCTGAAACATTTGCCGCGCTTCCATGTTTGTCGAACGCGTGGTTCGAGCGAGATACCCTTGTCCCCGCAACCAATAATCATAAGCTTCGAGGTTGCTCGTCGGCTTGGCAAATACCCGCTCCAACTCGAGACGCGTCAATTTAACCGCTAACGTTGCCACAATCGTTTGCACGATTTCCTCCTGAACAGCAAACAGGTGCTCCAAGTCCCGATGATAGCGCTCGGCCCACAAATGCCCACCGGTAGTTGCATCGATTAGCTGTACGTTGATTCGTACCTTCTCGCCGGCTCTTTGAACACTGCCCTCCAATACGTAACGCACACCAAGTTGTTTGCTCACATCTTGGACCTTCACTGGCTTGCCCTTGTAGGCAAATACCGAATTGCTGGCGATAACGAACAAAGAACTGAATTTTGAGAGATCTGTAATGATGTCGTTGGTGACACCATCGTTAAAGTATTCTTGCTCCCGGTCGCCACTCAAGTTATCGAATGGCAAGACAGCAATAGAAGGTTTATCGGGCAGCGGGAAAGCCATCCGTACCACAGACGCCGATTCAAAGTCGGGAGACCAGAGTTTCAACCAGAAGACCACACCGCCCACAACGAGTAGAGCAACAGCGGCGAATGCAACGATTAAGCGCCGCGGCGGTGACGGTGATTCGGTTTGTTGGATTTTCTCGACTTCAGGAACCGCTTTTCCTTGTTCAAGTGCGACTCGATAAACACGAACCGGCTCGTCAAATCCCTTGATTTGTTGTTCACCCAGACTGTCCTGATCAAAGGGTAAACGTTTGGGGAGCGATTCATGAATCGCCGCAGTGATACATACACCCCCTGGCTCCGCCAATTGCTCCACCCGTTGCGCCAACACTACACCGGCTCCGGTCATCGTGTCATCAGCAACAACAACCTCACCCATCGCTATACCCACCCGCACTATGGGCAGGATACTGCCAGTGAGTTGAGCGACGTACACAGAGTGATCTACCTGAAATGCTAGGGCTGCGGTCACGGCATCGGAGGCACGCTCGAACTCAGCTAATAGGGCATCGCCCCGAAGCTCACGGACCTGACCGTGATACTTGTTTATCGTGTCGCCGAAGCGCCGGAAGGCATCTTGGATACGCTCGTGGGCTAGATGCTCATCTTGCTGTACCAACGTGGTCGAACCTGCAATATCCGCGTGCAAGATAACGGCAAGTTTTCCAGATCGACGATTCTCGACCATTGGTGATCTCAAAATGACCAAAGATGCGTAGCATAGTACTACACCTCAGAGGTGCATTTTCTTGAGAGCTAGGGGCATTGCCAATGACGCCTTCTCTCAACGGCTGGCGCTTAGCCGACGTTGTTTCTTATGGGGTCCGAGGATCAGCTTTTGACCAATGCGGTATTTCAATCCATTTCCGTAAACGAGTGGATAGGATCGGATTCAGTCTATCGGGCCTGTACTGATATCTCCTGAGCTCGACCGGCGGCTGTCCACGCCATAGCGGACCTAATAACCAGGCACGGGCGGGTAGAATTTTCTACACTCCGTGAGTCAGGACCCAGCCCGGTGCGGACACTCGGGATAAGTAGCAGGAAGGACTCCTCCAGACTCAGAGTGGACCTAAATATCCTCGACAAACCATCTTGATAATGCTGCGTTGCATTGAATCTCGATACCGACCCAGGGAAGCGATGCCAGCCAGGCCATCGTGCGGCCGGCCGCACTCGTGCCTGTCAAACTGGCCAAGGCACGGTGGGCGAGCGCGTTGCTAACCAAAGGCATAGTTATTATGCTTCCATTCGTAAACTGAATCGAGACGCGAGAGCAGGAGGAACTTGCATGATCCGAGTCCAACATGGGGAAGGTTAAGGCTTCACAGGGTCTGCAAGCAAATATGAACCAAAGCTTTATACTACCAGAACATCTGCGGGCGAACCCTGGTAATGCGCCTGCGAGGAACACGCACACATGGATGGCGTATGTTCCGATTGCGCTTGTCGCACTGATCGGTGTACTGGTTACGTGGTATTCATTCAACACGGTCACTGACTTGGAGCGCCAGCGGGTGCAGCAGGCGTTTCATGCAGCCGCCAGCGACCGCGTCCTAATGGTTCAGCGTGAGATCGAAGAAAGCCTTGCCGTAGTTCAGGATATTGGCAGTTTCTTTGGTGCATCACAGTGGGTCGGGCGGCGTGATTTTCGCAAGTTCGTTGGGCCTGTCCTGAAGCGTTATTCGAGCATAGCTGCACTTCAATGGATTCCTCGGGTAACCGAATCAGAGCGTGCGTCATTTGAAGAAGAGGCCCGCCGCAGCTTTACAAGATTTCGCATTCATGAAACTGACCCGGCAGGTGATCTGGTCAGGGCTGAACGGCGTCCGGTACATTTTCCTGTTCTCTACGTGCAGCCCTATCAGCTCAACAAGAAATCACTGGGACTTGATCTGGCGTCAGACCCGGCGGTCCTGGACGCGTTGCTGAGAACACCGGACAGCGGACAGATACGGGTCTCACCCCGCATTCCCCTGATGCGTGTAGGTGGTGTCGAATACGGTTTTGCGGCCCGACTGCCGGTCTATAACAAGGTAGATTCAGACGAGGTTGAAGCCGAAGAAGAACAGAAAGAACAAGAGGAAGATGTGGACCTGAACACCTCGGAAAAGCATCCATTGCAATTGCGCGGGTTTGCGGCCGGGATTTTTCGTATTGGCGAGATCATTGAAAGCGCCCTGCAGAATCTCAGCCCGAGCGGCATTGACATGGTCATCTACGATGTTTCTGACGAGGATGAAAGACAGATTCTCTACCAGCATTCCTCTAGAGTGCGCACTGCAAACACCGGTCAACGCGATCCTGGAGACGGCGATTCACGGGAAAACAGGGAGCTCGTCCAACCTATCAGCGTCGCGGACCGTCAATGGGAAGTGTTGTCAACCTCGATTCCCGGGTATTTCCAGCCAGACCCCTGGAGTGGATGGGCCACCCTTGCGGGGGGATTGCCATTTACGGCCTTAATGACAATATACCTTTCCACGCTGGTAGGACGCGCAGCCAAGGTAAAACATCTCGTGGCCAAGCGCACGATGCAACTGGTGGAACTCAACGAAGCGCTCAACGGCGAGATCAATGAACGTCTGAATGCCGAGAAGGAACTTCAGAGACTGAATGAAACGCTGGAACATCGTGTAGCTGTCCGCACTGCCGAGGCAGAACGGCATGTGAAAGAACTGGAACAGTTTGCCTATGTGACCTCGCATGACCTGAAAGCACCGCTGCGAGGTATCGCAAATCTGGCCACCTGGCTGGAGGAAGATCTGAGTGAAAAACTGACCGAAGCGACCCGCGAACAGCTGGAACTGCTGCGCGACCGTGTACAGGGCATGAATGCATTGATCGAAGGGTTGCTGGAATACTCGCGAATTGGCAAGGCAGCTCATTCCCTTGCACGCGTCGATACGGGCGAACTGCTGGTCGAGGTCGTCGACTCGCTGTCGCCACCAGACGGATTCATTGTCGATGTAGCCGCGGACATGCCCACTCTGTACACGGACCGTTTACACCTTAGCCAGGTGTTCTCAAATCTGATCGGGAACAGCATCACGCACAGTAAAGGCGCGCAGGGCCATGCATGGATTTCGGCGCACAATCTGGGCGAGTACTTCGAGTTCACCCTAACCGATGATGGACCAGGTATCGCGCGCGAATACCATGACAAGGTATTTATGATGTTTCAAACGCTGGCGGCGAAGGATTACGGCAGCAATACCGGCATCGGCCTGGCACTGGTAAAGAAAATTGTGCAGGAACACGGTGGTTCGATAACATTGGAGTCTGGAGAAGGTAACGGCGCCACATTCCGGTTTACCTGGCCAGTGCATGGATGAATCACGACCATACCGGTCAGTTGCGCTGTCTACTAACTGATAATTACCTGCTCGGGATGAGATGATGTCTGACAATGACGCTGTCATATTGCTCGTGGAAGATGACCGGGTGGATATCATGATCGTGCAGCGGGCATTGAAGAAAATCGATGTCCGCAATCCGCTCTATGTTGCACGTACCGGTGTTGAAGCACTGGGTATGTTGCGTGGTGAAGGGTATCCAAAAATCGAACCTACACCGTCGCTTATACTTCTGGACCTGAATCTCCCCAAAATGGGAGGCATTGAATTCCTGAAGGAACTGCGCGCCGATCCGGTGCTGGGAACCCTGCAGGTCACTGTCCTGACATCCTCCGATGAACCAAGCGACCGGGCGGCCGCCTTTGAATACGAGGTAGATGATTACATCGTCAAGCCGCATTCATTCAACGATTTTTCCAATGTTATGTCCATCATTCTTGCCGACTGGTCCGGAGATAGCGGAGATTAGAGCATGCCTCGGGACCTATTAACATTGCACGCATTAGCCGCATGGCCAGACTTCCATGGCCTGGCGGTACGGAGACCATAATCGCTGTCACCTCAGTTTAAGGCGCAATACTTGGAAGTTATAAGAGTTCGAAAAATCATCTTAATGACTGAGTACCCGACAAGGGCAGTCGTTCCCGGCTACCCTGCTTAAACAGTCAAACGTTATCCGCCTGAATCTCCGAGACAGGCAATCCTTGTCTCTACCATTTATAGAGACAGCGGTGCGTTGCTAACCATAGGCATCGTAATTTTGCTTCCTGTCCGTCAATCTCATACTAAGGTGATGGGTACAGGTACCCGGGTAACCACAAGGCGATCTGTGGGAAGGTAATGATCAATATCAATCCGAGCAACTGGATTACCATGAACTGCATCATGCCGCCGTAGATATCCCTGAGATCCCACTCCGGCACCACCCCCTTCAAAAAATAGGCGGATAGCGCCACCGGCGGCGATAGCCAGGCGGTTTGCAGATTCACCGCCACCAGAATCCCGAACCAGATCAAGTCAAAGCCGAGCTTATCTACCAGCGGTAACAGGATTGGCACGATGATCAAAACGATCGGCACCCATTCCAGTGGCCAGCCCAAAAGAAAGATCAATGCCATTATCATGGCCAAGATCAGGGAAGGCGACAAATCCAGATGAATCAGGTACTCCGTTAACATCGTTGGCGTACCGAGCCGCGAGAACACGGCGCCTAAGAAATTCGAGGCCGCAACCAGCACTAAAATCAACGCCGAGATTTCCAGGGTTTTCATCAACGCATCCTTGAAACCTTGCCAGTGCATTTTTCCATAAGCACTGGTCAGCAGGAATGCGCCGAACGCTCCCATACCTGCGGCCTCGGTCGGAGTCCCCCAGCCGAGCAGAACACTGCCAGGGCAAAACCCACCAGGGCAGCGGGCGGTACCAGTCCAAGCGCAAACTCTTTTGCCACTTCGCACATGGATAGGGTCGGACTCTTTGGAATCGCGAGATTAATCCAGTTAGATCGGTCCGCATAGAAGCGTACAGCCACCGTTCGATAGCGATGTAGGAAGAGGAATATAATCATTTCCTAACAGACGGCTAACGACCCATTATAGAGACGGTCGCGACCTGATCATGCTAGCCCGCATTTCTCACCAGGCGGCTATAGAATCTCGTAAAGCATGGCAAACATCGAGGTCTATGGATTTGTCCAAAAAACAGTGTGTCTTGGAAACGCCTATCCCGGCGCTGGCTGGTCCAGGCCCCGATGTGCTTGGGCTTCATTCGATCCATAGCGACGGAAGCGATCTCGATGCCATTTGGCCACGGTGTCTGGATTCACCCTGAACAAGCGGTTCGTCCAACCCGGCCATGCGGTGCGCAGTGCGACCCAGAAGGCGCGGTCCATATCG
>JAHEIO010000067.1 GCA_024639325.1 Gammaproteobacteria bacterium | reverse complement strand
TATTTCGGATGCACGGCGCGCGGCGGTCTTCTTTCTTGTGGCGGGTTTTTTCGCCGTCTTTTTGACCGGTGGCTTTGCCGCCGTCGTTTTGGCGACAGCTTTTCTTGAGACGGCCTTCTTCGAAACGGCCTCTTTGGCGGCCGTCTTTTTCGCCGTTTTCTTGGCGGCTACCGTTCTTGCAGATTTTTTAGCGGCGGCCTTTTTTGCCGTTTTTTTCGCAACGACTTTCTTCGCCGTTTTTCTGGACGCGACCGTTTTCTTCGCCGCCTTTTTGGCGGCAGGTTTCTTTTTCACCACCTTTCGGGCAGCAGCGGCCTTCTTTACCGCCCTTCGCGGAGCAGCGGCCTTCTTTACCGCCCGTCGCGCAGCAGCGGCCTTCTTTGCCGCCTTTTTCCTTGCGGGGGCCTTTGCGGCGGCTTTTTTCGTGACCCGTTTTTTGGCCTTCTTCCTAGAAGTCGCGGCCATATCGTAATTCCTCACTGGTAACCAAAAAAAATCAGCGCAAGTTTGTACTACAAAGGCTCCTTCAACGCAATAATCAATTCTAGACCATTATTGCTCCGGCGCGGTCGAGCTGATTTTTCAGGGCCTATCCCGCATATTGCACCAGACCGGCGTTCAGCCAAACCTGTCCTGCGTCATCGCTCGGGATACTGGTGCAATATGCGGGCTGAGATCTCTGCGGCAAATGTGTCACCGTGGCCCCGGATTGCGATTCGACACGCCGGTGTAATACTCCGGCGTGGGGCCGGCGGGGTTCTTGTGTCTGGAGAAATAATCTAGAATACGGCAGCGCCACAACTCACCTATCATTACAGGAGAAAACCATGACTATTGCGGTCGGTGACAGGGTTCCAACCGTTGCTCTGAAACACATGACAGACGACGGCCCCAAGGGCATCGGTACGGATGAACTGTTTTCCGGCAAAAAAGTTGTGTTGTTCGCGCTGCCCGGGGCATTTACACCAACATGTTCGAAATCCCATCTTCCCGGTTACGTCGTGAAATCCGATGACCTGTTCGCCAAAGGCGTCGACAGAATTATATGTCTGTCGGTCAACGATGCGTTCGTCATGGACGCCTGGGGCAAGGATCAAAATGTCGAAGATCGGATCATGATGATTGCGGACGGCAACGCTGACTTTTCTCGTGCAATCGGTCTCGACGTGGATTTGAGCGCCGGCGGCATGGGTGTCAGGTCGCAGCGGTACGCCATGGTCGTAGAAGACGGCTTGGTCACTCTGCTCAATGTCGAAGCGCCGCGCAAGTTCGAAGTCAGCGACGCTGAAACGATACTCAACAGTTTGTAGAAACAAGGCGGTCTGCGATGCGTATCTGGTTGGCAAGCGTGGTTCTGGTTGGCATGTGCTTGACGGTGCTCGATGAAGGTGTCGCACAGGAGTCGGGCGCGGCGGTGACCGAGGATTCGAGTATGGTGAAGGAGGCCATGGAGGTAGCCGGGGAAGCGATAAAGAAGGCGGCGGACGGTACCGAGAAAGTCTGGGAGTCTACCAAGGAGGGTTCCAAGAAAGCTGCCGAGTACAGCAAGGAGAAAGCGGGTCAGGCCTGGGAAGCGACCAAGGAGGGAACCTCCGAAGCCGTAGACTGGACCCAGGAGAAAGCGGAACAGGGCTGGGATAAAACCAAGGAAGTCTCGGCAAAAACTTGGGACGCAACCCGGGAGGCTGCGAAGGATACTGGTGAGGCCGTCAAGGAGGGCTATGGAGTGGTCAAGGACAAGGCGAAAGACGCAGTCGAATGACGCGGAATCTTGCCACGTGACATACTGCGTCGGCATACATGTAAACGAAGGAATCGCCTTTTTGTCGGATTCCCGCACCAATGCGGGGGTCGATCGGCTCAGCACCCACAGCAAGATGTTCTGCTTCGGGAAAACCGGAGAACGAACCGTGGCAATCCTGACCGCCGGCAATCTCGCCACCACCCAGGCCGTCATCAAGACCATCGGCCGAGATATCGATGAGGCCGCTGAAAACAACCTGCTGAAGCTGAAATCGATGGACCTGGTTGCGGCGTACGTGGGGAATCTGAACTACGACCAGCAGAACAAGCCCGTCAATCAGGCGGCCGGAAGCGAACTCGATGTCAGCGCGACGTTCATCGTTGGCGGGCAGATTGGGAGTTCCAAACCCGAGCTGTATCTGGTGTATGCCGAGGGCAACTATATCGCCGCAACCGAGCGGACGCCATACCATCAGATCGGGGAGGTAAAGTACGGCAAACCCATACTGGATCGGATCATCTCCACCACGCTCCCTCTAGATCAGGCGGCACTTTGCGGAATGGTTTCGATGGACTCTACGATGCGTTCCAACGCAACCGTTGGCCCCCCGGTGGAGCTGCTGGTACACCGTCAGGACACCCTGACCGAAGGCGCGAGAAAGGTCTTCGAACGTGATGACCCATATCTGCTGAATCTGCGCAGGGCATGGGAGGCGGAGCTGATGCGCGGATTCAGTTCATTGCCCCCGCTCGATTTGAGCACGCACCGCTCGGCTTGAGCACCGGTGGACTGAGAATCAGGTCCGTGTTCGCTCCTCCCGAACTACACCGTCGACGAATCGCAGTTTGTTGCGGATAGCTTCGTTGATAACGAACGGATAAGGATCGTCCAGGCCCAGGCTCCTGGCAGTCTGGTTGAAATGAATCGCGGTATCGATCCATTGGTCGATGATATCGTCGACATGGCGCGGCGCCTCCAGGTTTTGTTCCGTGCAGGCCGTTTCCAGGCTGTCCCAAATCAATAGATAGTGGGCCCATGTCTCGGCCCAGTCCTCAAGAGGGTGGGAGCTGGCATAGGCGCTGATGAAGTTCGATTCCCAACCCGTTGTGCTCCTCATACCGTAGTAGACATCGAGCGCCCGTGTATAGTCGGTTGTCTCGTTGCCGAAAACATGGCGAAAGGCGTCAATGTTGTGATCCCCGACCAACAGGTTGAAATAGTAATGTCCGCTCTCGTGTCTGAAGTGTCCTAGGACCGTTCGATAAACTTCGCCCAGCTTCAAACGCATCTGCAGGCGGTAGAGCTGATCCGCCTCGGCGACATTGATCGTAATTACACCATCCAGATGTCCAGTGGTGATAAACGGCTCCAGCACCGCAGGGTTGCTGCGCTGGTCCTCGATGAAATCAAAAGCGAGGCCATCCGGCCAGCCTCGAGCCTTGCTTTTGACCGGAAGCCCGATATCCAGAAGCGAATAAAGCAGGCGGCGCTTTTCTCTCTCCAGCGTGGCCCAGCGAACGAGGTTGTTTCCTGAATTGAGGTGCGGAATCGTCCGGTTGAGCTGGCAGGAAACGCAGTATTGATCGGATGAATCGGACCGCAGCAGCCAGTTGCAGTTGTCGAAATCCACCTTGTTTCGGCACACCCGATAGCCGTTGTCGAAACTGCTATCGTCGGCACCGGTCGACGTAGCCATCCGCAGGGTGGTCGGGTCGAATCCCAGATCCGCCTCGCAGGAAAGGCACCGCGTGTTCTCGAAGAACACGCGTCCACCGCAGCGGCATTCAAACCTTTTCATCGACTTCGGTCACGAACCAGGTACGCGCAATTATCTGGTGGATCCCAGCGAGATCCTCTTGAAGATGGTCAATGAACTTGTGGAGCGAGTCACCCGCCAGGTCTTCGAACTCCTGCTTCATGATCGATTTCCGCAATCGGGCGATTGCCTGCTCGGGCTTCTTCTGGTTCGGCAGCTGCCCAAGGCACTCCTGCAGTTGCAGCAATGAGTGCGAAACCGAACGGGGAAAATCCGCATCCTCCATCAGGTACCGAATGACGTCTCCCCTGCGTATTCTGCGCCTTACGTATTGCCTGTACATCTGGTGTGCGCTAAGCGCGTTCAGTACGTTCATCCACAACCGGTTGGCCAGTATCTTGCGCTCATCGCCCTCCGCGATGAGCGTGGTCGAACCGACATCCACGATGCGCGAGGTCATGTCGGCGCGCTCGATGTTTCGCCCGATGCGGACGAACTGGTATCCGGGGCCATGGCTCATTGCGCCCGACAGCACCCCCGTGGTCCGCTGGCAACGGGCAATGATCTCGGACAGTATCCTGTGCAGATTCTTGCGAAAGGTTGGAGCGGGCAAACGGCGTCTGCCAAACAGGTACAACTCGTTGATGGCCTGCCAGGCCTCGCTCGGAATCTGGTCGCGAGTCGTGCGCACGTTCTCCCGCGCCATTGCCAGCGTTGCCAGCAGCGAACCCGGGTTGCCGGTGTCCGCGGCGATGAACTTCAATATATTGGATTCGCCGTCGCTTCGGTAGCGACTGTAGAAAAGTTCGTTGCCGCCGTAAATCTCCACAAGCTGGCGCCAGTGGATACCGACGCCGCGCGGCAGATCCAGCAGCAGCATCGAGTAGACACTGACCAGCCTCGCCGTGTTCTCCGCGCGTTCGATATAGCGAGCCATCCAGTAAAGCCTCTCCGCGACGCGTGACAGCATATCAGCGGGTTCCCGACTCGATGATCCAGGTGTCCTTGCTGCCACCACCCTGCGATGAGTTGACAACAAGAGACCCTTTGCTCAGCGCCACCCGCGTCAGGCCGCCGGCGGTTACGTAGCTTTGTTCGGATTGCAGGATAAACGGGCGTAGATCCAGGTGGCGCGGCTCGACACGCTGGTTGCACAGAGTGGGTGCGGTAGACAGGGAAAGCACCGGCTGTGCGATATAGTTTCTCGGATTTCTTTTGATCAGGTTGCTGAACTTTTTCCGCTCCGCGGCCGTTGACGCCGGCCCGACGAGCATGCCGTAACCGCCGGATTCATTGGCGGGTTTCACCACCAGGCTGCGCAGGTTCTTGAGCACGTGTTCTCGGCTGCCTTTGTCCATACAGCGATAAGAGGGTACGTTGGGAATGATCGGATCCTGGTCCAGATAGTATCTGATGATTTCCGGCACGAAGGTATAGACCACCTTGTCATCCGCCACGCCTGCGCCGGGGGCATTCGCTACCGCAACGTTTCCAGCCATCCACGCGCGGTGCAGGCCGCGCACGCCCAGGCGGGAATCCGGTCTGAACGCCTCGGGGTCCAGAAAGTCGTCGTTGATGCGTCGATAGATGACATCGACGCGCTGCTTGCCGTCGATCGTGCGCATGTAGACGCAATCGTCGCTATCGACGAACAGGTCGCTGCCTTCGACCAGTTCCGTTCCCATCTGTTGGGCAATGAATGAATGTTCGAAATATGCTGAATTGTAGATACCGGGTGTCAGCACGACGATCTCAGGGTGGTCGAGTGGCCTGGGCGACAACGATGCAAGCATGTCGAAAAGGTGGGCAGGATAGTCGTCAACGGGCAGGATTGTGCGGCGCCGAAACAATTCGGGAAACACCTGCTTTGTAATCCTCCGATTCTCGATCATGTACGACACGCCCGACGGCACGCGCAGGTTGTCTTCGAGCACGTACATGATCCCGTCACTGTCGCGCACGAGGTCGGTACCGCAAACGTGCGCCCACGCTCCGTAGAGCGGTTTCACACCGACGCACTGTTTCAGGAAATTTTGAGAACCTTTGAGCAGGGTCTGGGGAAAAACTCGGTCCTTGACGATCTTCTGCTCGTTGTACAAGTCCTCAATGAACATATTGAGCGCGCTGAGGCGTTGGGTCAGGCCCAACTGCAGGCGATGCCATTCCCGGCCTGCGATTATTCTGGGGATGATGTCGAAAGGCCACGAGCGGTCGATGTTCTGCCCCTCGCTGTAGACCGTGAAGGTAATTCCCATCTCTTCGATGGCAAGTTCCGCCGCGCGCTGCCGCCGGTTGAGCTGCTGATCGCTGAGTGAGCCCAGGTAGGTCGCAAGGGATCTGGATGCCGTGCGCGGATTGCCCGGTGTACTGATGAGCTCGTCGTAAAACTTGCCCGGATCGTAACGGCTCCAATCAATACGCATGGTGACATTATACAATACCCGGATTATCACCCGGCCGTCAGCTCAAGCGTTATGACCAAACATGCTCAGCAACGAAGACTATTTTTCTGAAGACTACGTGCAGGCGCGTGCTCTCTTTTCACGCCTTGCGAAGATGGCCGATGTGCGCCTCCACGGCTACGAAATCCCGGAAAAGGGGCCTGATGAAGAATCCCTGACCACGGATATTGCCTGGGTCGGAAGTCCCGCGGCCAAAAAGCTACTGCTGGTGCAAAGCGGTGTCCACGGCGTCGAGGCCTTCGCGGGCTCCGCCATTCAGTGCAACCTGCTCGACTACCTGCCGCCGAATCTCGATAAACTCGCGCTCGTTCTGGTCCACGTCGTCAATCCCTGGGGCATGGCGTGGCTGAGGCGCGTCAACTCGTCGAACGTAGACCTCAACCGCAACTGTTTGTACCCGTGGGAGGAATACTCGGGCGCACCGGCCGGCTACGCCATGCTCGACAGTCTGATCAACCCCGCATCACCGCCGCGAAAAGATCTGTTCGCGCTGAAGACGGCGTATCGGGTAGTGCGCCAGGGCGGGGCGGCAATCCGGCGCGCCGCGGCCCAAGGCCAATACGAGTATCCAGCTGGCCTGTTCTATGGCGGCTCTCGACTGCAGCGGGAACCCGCGATGCTGCGGCAGTGGCTGAAAGCTCACGTTACCGGTATCGACAGGCTGATGGTCCTGGACCTGCATACCGGCCTGGGCCGTTTTGGCGAACACCTTGTAATCCCCGCTTTTGCCATGGATGAAAAAGTCAGGTTGATAACCGAAATGCGATTCGGCCGCAGTCTTGAACTGGGTGACAGTCGCGGTGACGGTTACCCGGTTACAGGCAGCATGTCGGCGCTATATAAAAACCTCTTCGAGGATATCGATCTGCAATACTTCACGGTCGAATTCGGCACCCTCCCGCCGCTCAAGATCCTTCGGGCGCTGCGCGATGAAAACCGCCACCATTTCTATTCGGACGGCCATCTCGACCACTGGTCGAAGGAAGCGCTAAAGCGTGCGCTGTACCCGGCGTCGTCCGTGTGGAAAGAGCGCGTCATCGAGAATGGGCGAAATCTTGTAGAAAATGCGTTGTGGTGCCTGGGTCGCGCCTTTGGCAACGCATGACCTCCGTAAACGGGATTCCGTTTCCTCGAAATCTGTGCCGTGACGCTATAATAATCATGCCAATCACTCAGGAGACCGGAATGTCCGAAAACAGCTTCAGCATCAATACCGTCATCGAAGACGCCCTCCAGATCATCAAGAAGCCGGTGGGTTTCTACCAGCGCATGCCGCATTCCGGCGGGTACGTGGAACCGATGATTTTTCTGGTGGTCATGGCGGCCATCGCTGGACTTATCGTCACGATATACTCGTTGTTCGGGGGCGGCCTGGCCGGGATCATGGTTTTCGGTATGTCCGCAATCATTGCCCTTCCGATCGCCGCGCTGATCAGCAGCTTCATAGGTGCCGCAGTCATGTTCATCATATGGAAGCTCATGGGTTCCGACAAGAATTTCGAAACCGCATATCGGAGCGTGGCCTACGCCTCTGCAATCTACCCGATCTCCGCGGTGCTCGGCCTGATCCCCTATGTGGGTTCGGTGATCGGCATCGCCTGGGGCATGTACCTCATGGTGGTTGCCAGCGTGGAAGTACACGGCATTCACATCAACAAGGCATACATCGTGTTTGGCATTCTCGGCGCGTTGATGATCATTGGCAACGTGAGCAGCGAGATGGCGGCCCGTGAGCTTCAGGCGAGAATCGAGCGGATGGGTGTGAACATGGAGGAGATGGAAGGCAAGAGCCCGGAAGAGATAGGTAAAATGGTCGGAGAGTTCATGAAGGGCCTGGAAGAGTCGCAGAAGCAGTCTGATCAGTCGCAATGAACTGGATTCGATACGTCGTTCAGCATGCGGGTCAAGCTCATCAATTCACCATTTTCCTGTTTGCGCCAGTCATTTGACAAAGATCATCGAAATCAAGGATGCGACGGTCTTTCGCGGCGATACCCGCGTATTCCGGAACTTCAACCTGGAGATCGAGAGCGGTCAGAGCACCGCCATTCTGGGACCCAACGGCGCCGGCAAGACCACGTTGCTCAAGCTATTGTCGTGCGAACTGTACCCCGTCGTGCAGGCAGGTTCCTGTGTCCGTGTCCTGGGCCGGGAGCGCTGGAATGTGTGGGATCTGCGCAATCATCTGGGGATCATTTCGAACGATCTTCAGAACGAGTACCTTGGTTATGTGGCGGGCAAGGATGTCATCCTGTCCGGTTTCTATTCCTCCATCGGGACCTACGGGCACCAGTCGTTCAGCGGCGAACAACGGGCACGTGTCACTAAAACGTTGCGCGACCTGGGAATTCATGACCTCAGGGACAAACCCTATGCCGCCATGTCCACCGGGCAGCAGCGCCGTTTTCTGCTGGGCCGCGCCCTGGTAAACGAGCCCGAGAACCTCATCCTCGATGAACCGACGAGCGGTCTGGACCTGAAAGCAACGTTTCAATATCTTGAAACCGTGCGAAAGCTCCTGCGTGGCGATCATACCGTCATCCTGGTGACGCACCACGTACACGAGATCCCGCCGGAGATCGAGCGCGTTGTGTTGATGGATCGAGGCAAGGTCGTCTCACAGGGCGCGAAATCCGAAATCCTGAATGACGAGTCGTTGAGCGACCTTTTCGACACCCCGATTCGACTGGTCGATGCAAACGGGTACTATCAGGTTCTTCCCGGTTGACGGGGTGGCATTCTTTTTTTGAGTATGTGATACTGCGACCCGCACTACACCCTGAATTGCGTAAGATCAAATAATATCCTCAATTCTTGACTCCCTCGTAATCCGACGTGTCGTGTATTTTCAACTAATAATTAGTACAGGTAAGGTTAATGGCAACAGGCAAAGTTAAGTGGTTTAATGAATCCAAGGGTTTCGGATTCATAACTCCTGATGACAACAGTAAAGATGTGTTCGTTCATTTTTCCGCGATTCAGGCCGAAGGGTTCCGTACGCTGGCCGAAGGGCAAGCAGTAAGTTACGAGGTGGAGCAGGGTCCCAAGGGGCCGCAAGCGACTCAGGTCACGCTCGACAGCTGATCCGTCATCGGCTCGGGCGCGTCATCGGGTTAGACGTAATCGGGTTAGCCGTAATCGGGTCAGATGTAAGCAGGTCAGGGAAGACCGGCAGATGACACTCGCACTTTCGTTGCGGGTGATTTTGGAGCCACTATAACCGGGCGGGGTTCCGTATCGGTCCGCGCTCGGCGTGGCGCGTGCTATTTGCAACGTAAGTTCAAAGTAAGTGTAGGTTCGAATGAAAGTCCGGGGACGGTCTTAATGATCGTCCCCGGTTCCTTCCCTGGTTGGCGACATCATGTCACCGTTCCTTTACGACATCCATGTCGTGCACCATGTCCTTTGGTGCAGCTTCAATGTATGATTATTCCCACACGATATCTTCACCCAAATGGGTGAAATTTATCCGGCGTCTCATCACGTCACCGGTCTGATGGAATGAATAAATTGCCGGATGAAATCACACCGGAACCCTGGCGAATACGGAGAGCGAACTGAGGCGGGCAGCGGAACCGCGCGAGATCTTGAGATTCGCGGCGGTATTGATTATCGGAATATGCCTCGCTGCCTGCGCCCACCAGCCGTCCGCGGTGTCGACGGACGCCGGGGCGTTGCCCGCGCCCGAAGCTCGGATCGACCCGGGTAATAACTACTGGTGGTACGCTCGATTCGAGATGGAATGGGGGAGGGAGAGGCGCGCCGATTTTTCACAGAACCTGATTATTGCTCGGGAGATCGTCGCGCCGCTGCTCGCTCGCCATTTCGAAGAGATCGTATTGTGGCGTTTTCACCGGCGCGCCGCCCACGATGAGGCGGGGCACCAGTTTTCGTTTATCTTTTATTCTACGCCCGGGGCTGCCCGGGTGATTTACGACGACATAAGTGCCAATCAGATCGTCGAAGACTTGCTGAACAGCGGCAACCTGCTGGAGCTCAAACTCGACGATCCGGCCCGGCCTCGCCGAGCCGGTATCGCCGGCACAAGTGATCCCGATTGGCCCGAACCCATACAGAACAGCTGGCCCTATTTCATTATGGGGGTCAGCCTGATGTGGCTGGACCTGCTCGAGCAGACGGTGGACCTTGATGAACTCGGATCCCGGCACGGCGTCGACCAGCGACTGGAATACTACCGGGAGGTGCACGAACAGATTACCGCCTTGTGGAAGCAGGTAGGCCGCCACGCCCTTTTCCACCATATCAACGCGATTTACGGTTACGAGCCGCTGGAACTCGTGTTCTGATAGAAGTCACAATCCACTAACATCGGGAAGGGGCGCAGGGCGTACCGATTCGAAGGCAAAGCCGGCCTGCAGCACCAGCGCCTCGGCGTATTTGTCACCAACGATCTGCAGACCCGCGGGCAGGCCTTCGGGTGTCAATCCGCAGGGTATGGAAGCGGCTGGTTGTCCGGTCAGATTGAACGGAAACGTAAACGGCGTCCAGCTCGACCAGCGTCCGTCCGCCATCTGATCCGGCACTTCTTTTCCCGCGGGAAACGCGGAGATGGGTAGACAGGGCGTCAACAACAGATCAAAGTCCTGGTGGAATTTTTTCATGTGTAGGCCGAGAGCGCCGCGTTCTTCCTGTGACTGCATGTACTCATCCAAAGAGAAGGATTCGCCTTGCTGAATAATCTCTTTGAGTCCGGGGTCGAGCCGCTCATGCTGTTCACCGGTGAGCGTCCTGGCCAGATTCGCGGCACCGGCATACCAGGTTTTTGTGAAACAATCACAGGGATCGGGAAACCCCGGGTCGACCTCTTCCACGTGCGCCCCCAGATCCTCGAATACCTTCACCCCCTGATCGACCAGGGTCGAGATGCCGCCATCAACGGACGCGTAGCCAAGATTCCGACTATAGGCGATTCGAAGGCCGCCGACACCTGTTTCGAGTCCGATACGATAGTCCCGATGCTCTCCCGGCAGCGCATACCAGTCCCTGAAATCGGGCCCGCTGATTGCGCTGAGCATGAGCGCCGAGTCGGTCACGGTCCGCGTCATGGGCCCAACGTGTGAGACGGTGCCGAACGGGCTCGAGGGCCAGGCGGGAACGCGGCCGAACGTGGGTTTGATCCCGAACAGTCCGGTGAATCCGCACGGTATGCGGATGGATCCACCGCCATCGGTGCCAATCGCCAGGGCAGCCATGCCGGTTGCCACCGCGGATGCCGAGCCACCGCTACTGCCGCCGGGGGTCATGCAGGGATTCCAGGGATTGCGGGTGATCCCGGTAAGCGGGCTGTCGGTGACGCCCTTCCACCCAAATTCCGGTGTTGTAGTCTTGCCGATCAGCACGGCGCCATGCTCCCGGAGCCGCGCCACGCAGGGTGCGTCGTCATTCCATGCCTGATCCCGGTCTACGGTTTTGGAGCCGCGAAGGGTGGGCCAGCCTTTGGTCAGGATGAGGTCCTTGACTGCGGTGGGAACCCCGTCGACCAGTCCCGCCGGCTGTCCCTTTTGCCAGCGATTTTCCGATTTCCGCGCCGAGGCAAGCGCGCTCTCTTCATCGACCAGGCAAAACGCATTCAGTTTGCCGTCGACGGCCAGTATTCGATCCAGGCATGCCCGGGTGACTTCAACCGGTGACAATGCCTTGCCGCGATAAAGTTCCAGTAGTTCGCTCGCAGACTTCAAGCAGATATCGTCGTTCATTATTGAAACCGTTCCATTATCCCGCAACTATCTCAAAATAGCGGCTCCGTTGCCAAGGCCAAGCGCGGGCCGTTGGACAGGCCCGGTTTACGTGGAGGAAATGGGCACCGGATCTTGGTCCGCGGCGCAGCATTGGCAAGTTCGACGTATTTGAGAAAGATTCCAACATTAGCAAGAATTGTTCTGTTACCCGGGTTTCGACCATAATGACCGATTCGACAGCAAAGAGATCCACCATGACCGAGAACGTGTTTACCACCGGCCGGTGTCTGTGCGGCGCCGTTAGCTATGAAATCACCGGCGAGACCGCGAGCTACGATGCGACTGCCTACAGCGGCAATGTGAACACGCGCCGCTTTTGCCCGCGCTGCGGCAGTCGTTTGTTTTCGCGAAATTCCGCTCGACCGGGTGTGATCGGTATTGCGGTGGGCTGCGCCGACGACAACGCGAGGTTTTCACCCCAGGCCGCCGTCTACAACAAACGGTGCGAGGTGTGGGACGGTATACCGCTCGATATCCCGAAATTCGACGAGATGCCGCCGCCTCCAAAATAGCAAAATTGCCGCCATGAGGATGAACCCCCTGCAGGGTCCCGCATACGGCGCGGTTGACAGCTTCATCGACGACCCGGCCTCCGTTTCTTTCATGTGTTGTGGGGTTATTATGGTTTTAGTTGAAACAGCAGATCAGGTCGTTATCTATGAAATTGAATAAGGGAGTAATCTTTGACGTGCTTCAGGAAAACGACCTGATTCAAGGTCTGTCGAAACAGCAGGCGCAGAAACTCTATGACCGCGGCAAGGCCGTCAAGGCGAAGCCGGATACCGTGATCATTCGTGAAGGTGCTCCGAACAACCATCTTTTCCTGCTGCTGAGCGGGGAACTCGAGGTTTTTCTGCCCGATAGCCCGGAGCGTTTTTCGAAAGTCACCATGGCCAGACGCATTCCCGGCAACTACGTGGGCGAGTACTCATTCATGGATTCTTCACCCGCGTCGGCCAGCGTCAAGACCGTTGTCAAATGCATTCTGTTTCAGATTTCACATGCCGCGGTAGAGGAGCTGTTCGATCGCGATCCGAAAATTGGGCAGGTGATGTATCGAAATCTTCTGGTAAATCTCGTCGGACGCTTGCGCGAGTCGGATCATGAACTGGACATGATACAGCCTTTTACCTGAGTCGCCCGGGATGACCGCGGCGCGGCGCTGCTCCTTCAAAAGAGACTGCACCAATGGCAGAGCCTTCCAATTCGAACTGGCGCAACCTGGCCGCCGCCTGTGCCTCGATCACCGTGTTTGGTCTGACCTTCGGCATGACCTACCCGCTGTTGTCCCTTATTCTGGAGTCGCGCGGTGTTTCCACCGAAATGATCGGCATCAACTCGGCGATGATGCCCATCGGTGTTCTGTTGTTTTCGTCGGTCATTCCCGTTGCCACGCGCCGATTCGGTGCACGCAGGGTTGCCGTCATCGCGGCGGTGGTGACCTCGATGCTGATACTCGCCTACAAGGTGTTCGACGATCTCGCTGCCTGGTTCATCCTGCGCCTGATACAAGGCATGTCCATGTCCACGCTGTTCGTGTTGAGCGAGACCTGGATCGTGCGATTTGCCGGCAGCGAGCACCGGGGCAAGATCGTAGCCATATACGGCAGTATCCTGTCGGCCAGTTTTGGCGCGGGGCCGGCGCTGGTCGGATGGCTCGGCATTGAAGGCTGGCTGCCATTCGTGATCGGGGCCGCGGTGATCCTGTTGGGCGTCATCCCGCTGACGCTCATAGAGGAGTCGGAAACGGCGCAACCCGAGGAAAGCAGGATTTCCGGATTTTTCGAGTTCGCCCCCAAGGCGTCAACGCTGCTCGCCGCGGTGGCTGCGTTTGCTATTTTCGATGCGGCCACCCTATCGCTCCTGCCGGTATACGGAATTCAGACCGGGCTCACTCTCACCACCGCGGCGACGGCGCTGACCGCACTCGTAATCGGCAACGTGTTTCTGCAGTTTCCAATCGGCTGGCTTGCCGACAAGTTCCCACACCGGTTCGTCCTGGCGGGTTGCGCACTGGTTACGACAGCGATGTTACTTGTGCTGCCTTTGGTCATGGCAACGGTCTGGATGTGGCCGGTGCTGGTGATCGCGGGTGCAACGGGATACGGTGTGTACACCGTAGCGCTGACTTCGCTTGGCGACCGCTTCGAAGGCGGTGAGCTGGTCAACGGCGCGGCATCGTTCGCCGTGATGTGGGGTATCGGTGCTCTGTTCGGAGCCATAGCCGGAGGCTGGACGATGGCGGGATTTGGACCCCACGGATTGCCGGTGTTTATTGGATTCATCTATGCGCTGCTTGCCGCCGGATTGTTGATGCGAAAAAATGCGGGCTAGACGGTATTCTTTCTAGCGGAACTTCTGCGACGCCGCGGTACAATGCCGCTGATGAACGACCTGCTTGACACTTTGTCATGTCAACCACCCGCGGTAGCGCCTGAACTGGTCGAACGGACAGCCAGCAACGACTTTGGATTGAATGGTAAAGCGCAGCCGTTGGGCGGGGAACGGGACCGGAATTTTCTGCTGCACAGCGGAGGCGCGGATGTGCTGATCAAGGTGGCCAACGCATCCGAACCGGATGAACTGTTGGAATTTCAGTCCATGGCGCTGGCGCACATTGCCCGGCAGGATCCGGAACTTCCAGTGCCGCGCTGCATCCGGACCCGGGACGGCCGGAACTGGGCGGAGCTGTCTGGACCCGGCGGCCAGCGCTACCGGGTACGCGCCTTCGGTTTTCTCCCCGGCCTGGCGCTCAACGCTGCACCGGACGACCCCCGCCTCATGCGTCATCTCGGCGGCATGCTGGCAAAGCTTGGGCGTGCACTGCATGGTTTCTTTCATCCATCGGCCGATCACCCGCTGGCCTGGGACCTGAAGCGTCTAGACCTGTTGGCTGACCTGGTCCCCGCAATCGGCGATCCGTCTCGACGGCGGGCGGTCGAGCAGGGAATCGAGCGGTTCGTCCAGCATGTCAAACCGAAGCTGGCGGGATTGAGATCCCAGGTCATTCACAACGACGTGTCGTTTCACAATACGGTTGTCGATCCCGACGCGCCGTTCGAGGTCTCCGGCATTTTCGATTTTGGTGATCTGATATACGCGCCGCTGATTCAGGATCTGGCGGTAACGGCCTCCGAGGTCCCGGTCTCGCGCCGCGATCCGCTGGCTCGAAGTGCTGAAATCGTGGCCGGCTTCGATAGGGTGACGCCGCTCGAAGATGCAGAGCTTGAGCTGCTTCCGGATCTGATCGCCTCTCGTCTTGCGCTGGGCATACTAATCGACAACTGGTCCGAACAGCACACCGCCTGGGACGATGATCGGGATTACCTGGCGGGGTGGCATGTACATGCGGTGGCGGTGCTGCAGAATATAAACGCTATGCAGGCCGGTGAATTCGAAAGTATGATGCGTGCCGCTTGCGGCAGACCCCCGGCGAGGCCGCTAACCCGAACGAGCGTCAGGTCTGCCGGAAACGACGTCGACGACCTGATGCGCCGCCGGCTGACCCACCTGGGCAACGGCCGCTATGTGTCCTACTCACGACCGGTCCACACGGTGCGCGGTGAAGGGGTCTGGCTTTACGATGCCGAGGGCGGGGCGTATCTGGATGCCTATAACAACGTCCCCCACGTCGGTCATTGCCACCCGCGCGTGATCGAAGCGGTGGCGCGGCAGACCGCAACGCTGAACACGAACACGCGCTACGTTTACGATGCCATCGTGTCGTACGCCGAGCGAGTGGCCCGGACGTTGCCCGAGGGGCTGGACGTGTGCTACTTCGTGTCGTCCGGCAGCGAGGCCAATGACCTTGCCTGGCAACTCGCCAAGGTCTGCACGGGCAACGACGGTGGCCTGATCATGGAGCACGCTTACCATGGGGTGACCGACGCCGTGTTCGATCTGTCTCCGTCGGGGCGGAATGCACCCGTAGATCCCGTTTCTCATATCGCGACGCTGCCCGCGCCGGACGATTACAGAGGCAGATGGAAACGCGATATCGAAGACCGCGGCCGTCACTATGCCGTCTTTTGTGATCAAGCATTCGCGAAATTGCGGCGCAACGGGCACGAGCCCGCCGCTTTCTTCATCGATTCGATCCTGAGCAGCAACGGGATATTCGTCCCGCCGCCGGGCTACCTGGAGGAAGTGTTCGGGCGTGTGCGAGCTGCGGGCGGGCTGTGTGTCGCCGACGAGGTACAGGCAGGGTTCGGTCGTCTCGGCAAGACCATGTGGGGATTTGAAACTGGCGGTGTGGTGCCGGATATCGTCACTTTTGGAAAACCCATCGCCAACGGATACCCGATGGGGTTGGTGGTCACGACGCGGGCCATCGCCAACCGGTTCGATGAACACGCCGAGTATTTCAGCACGACGGGCGGCAATCCGGTCGCGTGCGCCTCCGCGCTGGCGGTGCTCGACGTCTTGCAGGATGAGGACCTGATGGTCCACGCCGAGCGGGTCGGGGAACGAATAATGGAGGGACTCCGCCAATTGGCCGACCAACACACACTGATCGGCGACGTACGCGGCAGCGGCCTTTTCATTGGTGTGGAACTCGTCGAGGATCGCACCACGCTTGAGCCGTCCGCCGCCGGGGCCCGCGCCGTCGCCGACACGCTTCGGAACCACAACGTTTTGGTCGGAATCGACGGCGCCCATGACAACGTCATCAAGATCCGGCCGCCCATGGTGTTCAATGACGAACACGCCGGAAGGCTGTTGCAGATGCTGGATAAAGCACTCGATATGTATTGATCCGTAAACGTGCTTGAGGATCCACGCTTACTCAGGCACCAATCCTGATCGTCCTCGATTTCCGCCCGGCCTCATCGACCCGGACGCGGAAAACGCTTTCCGTCATCCAGCACCCCTTGCATGCGTCGACGTTCTGCCGTCCCAGCACGAATATGTAAGCCGCCTTGCCGTCGTCGGAACCCGTCAGCATTACCGGCACCAGCACGTGATCGTCTTTTTCGAAGGCGCCGCCGTATTCGGCGGCCTTGTGGTTGATCATCGGTGCGTAGACCGGATTCTTGACGAGTTCGATGAAGCGCGGCAGGGGACCGGTCTTTTTTCTGTTATCGGGGGACGCGAAGCGGAATGTGACCTCGATCCCCGCGTCCAGGCGGGGGGAATCGTTTTTTGCCAGCGCGCCGAGCTGGATGCGCACGACCTCGTCGGGGGCGAGTGACGGGCTGGGAACCAGCTCCGGGAAGAGTTCCTCAGCACCGGCGGTAAGGGACGTTGCCAGAAATGCAAGCGCGGCAAGGAAAACGGGGAAGACGGGGCGAAAGCGTATATCAGTCATGGTCGCTCCAAGCGGTGTGGAAACAAACCGATGTTGACGCCATCGATGTGAAGGGTGCGTGACGGTGTCACTACACGCCGTGCGCGGCTCGGTTACGGCGGTCAAGCGGTTTTCTATTGATCAGCATGAGCAGGAGTACGATACAGCCCACGGCGGACAGCAGGTGTTTCAGTGAATGTCCGCTCAAGTTTCCGCTCAACAGGATGAAGATTTCCCCGTCGTAGAATTCGGCGACCTTGGCAAGTATGTAAAATACGAGGGCGGTCAGCAGCATCCACTGCTTCGAAAACGTGGGCCTGAAGAAGATCACCATGACAATCACCGTCAGTAGCGGCATGAACTGGACCCAAAGGTAGAGACGCAGATCGTCGAAGAAGTGCCAGTAGAAGACGCTGTAGACGCCGATAAGCAGAGCGGGTATCAGGAGCACTCTGCCCACACGGAGATGCAGATACTCGGACAAAAGCGCCACGAATAATCCCATGAAGCCGATGGTCATCGGCAGCCTGTCCCATACCAGTGTGTCGTTGCTCGGGTTGAGGTGGAAGTAGCCGGAACCGAAGCTGATCATTGCTACACCGGCGAACAAAGCGAACCATCCCGGCCAGAATCCGGTCGATGCGTTTTTCAGGCAGTACTTCACCCCGGCAGAGCCTACGACCAGGAAGGGGATGTTGGTGGTTACATCGAAGAAGTTGGCAATGCCGAAGAATGTGCGCGTGTCGGCAAAGCTGTGATAGGCTATATCCTGTGCGATCGGATCCTGCAGCAGCATGACAATCAACGTTCCGATTACTGCCGTAACAAGGGTGATGTACTGCCGGGCATCGGCCGCACCGGCGGTGTCGGTTCTTTCCATATCTTCCTGTCGGAGCGAAGCGTAATTGTATCCTACCCATGTTCCTGTGCGAAGGCTGCCATTTTTGAATCCACCGCCAACGCGGCTGGGGACCGGCGTGCACATGCTGCGGAAGAAGCGACGCGTCGCCGAGATCGGACAAAGTTTCCGGAAATTTCCATTCTTGCAAGAGGTGCATTATGAGCAAAAGCAAATCCATCAAGGTGCAGCACGAAAAACAGGGATTCAAGGAAAGGTTTTCCGATCTGCTGGAAGATATGTGGGATAAAATTGGACAGCATCACCACGGCATATCAGGCCACGTAGCGGGTGATGTGGCCGCGGATCTCTCGGACGCCAACGATACCTACGTGTACAGCCTGGATCTTCCGGGATTGGACGAGGACGACGTCGAAGTCACGGTTCAGTCGGGGCGCCTGACCATCCGCGGCGAGAAGCGCGATGATCGCCAGGAAAAGGGTGAAAACTACGTCTTTCGTGAACGTCGTTTCGGTCGTTTCGAGCGCAGCTTCACCCTGCCGGCGAAGGTGAAAGAAAAAGATATCGAGGCAAGTTTCAAAAAGGGTGTATTGGAGATAAAAATTCCCTATAAGGCAAACAAGGAAGAGACAGCGAGAAAGATCGAAATCGGCGGCGACTGAGACGCAGCCTCCTACTTTTAATTGGACGCTCCGCTCTGGTTTGGCTCCAATACGTTGAAATCGTCCTTTTCCTCGGGCGGGTCGTCGCTGACCAGTTCCAGTGCGGTGGCAACTTCACCGGCACCGTCATTTGTCATCGCTTTGATTCGAAGCCGAAGGTTGTTCTGGGAATCCGCATTGCGCAGCGCTTCCTCTTCGCTGATACGCCCTTGTTGAAAGAGTTTGAGTAGATCACTATCGAACGTCTGCATTCCCTGATGCTCCGATTTCTTCATGATTTCCTTTAACCCATCGATCTCGCCGCGTTGGATCATGTCCCTGACCAACGGTGTGCCAAGCAGTACTTCAATGGCGGCGGCTCGCTTGCCATCAACCGTCGCAATCAGCCTTTGTGAGATGATGGCCCTCATGTTGAGAGACAGGTCCAGCAGGAGTTGATTGTGGCGGTCCTGCGGGAAGAAATTGATGATTCGGTCCAGCGCCTGATTGGAGTTGTTGGCGTGTAGAGTCGATATCGCCAAATGGCCTGTTTCCGCGAATGTAACCGCATGTTCCATGGTTTCCCGGTCGCGTATCTCGCCGATCAAAATTACATCAGGGGCCTGACGCAGAGCACTCTTGAGTGCATCCGAGTAACTGTCGGTGTCCATGCCGATCTCCCGTTGATTGACGATGGACTTACGGTGCTTGTGTACGAATTCTATAGGATCCTCAATGGTGATTATGTGGCCCGACGCGTTGTGATTACGGTAGTCGATCAGGGACGCAAGCGATGTCGATTTTCCGGACCCGGTGGCGCCAACGAACAACACCAAACCGCGTTTGGCCATTATTATTTTGGCGAGCACGGGCGGCAAGCCGAGGGACTTCATATCCGGTATTTCCATCTTGATGTTGCGCACCACCATGGCAACTTCGTTCCGCTGTTTGAAGATATTCACCCGAAACCGGCCGATTCCGGGTTCGGATAAAGCCAGATTCATCTCGGGTTTTTCGCCGAATTCGGCCTGCTGGGTGGCATCCATAATTACATCTGCTATTTCCTTGACGCGCCCCGAGGGTAGAACCTCTTTTCCAATGGCTCTCAACACCCCGTCGATTTTTATGCACGGCGGCGCGCCGGTGGAAAGATACAGGTCCGATGCATCCTTGATCGCCATAGTTTTCAAATATTCTTGGAACTCCATTGCGCATCCCCCACTGATTGATATCACCAGTATAGACAAAAAATCCTGCCCGTTTCCGTCAGAGTATTGCTGGTAATATTTCGCAAGTCGAGGGGGGCTAGCCCGCATTTCTCACCAGGCGGCTATAGAATCTCGTCAAGCATGGCAAACATTGAGGTCTAAGGATTTGTCCAAAAAAGCAGTGTGTCTTGGAAACGCCTATCCCGGCGCTGGCTGGTCCAGGCCCCGATGTACTTGGGCTTCATTCGATCCATAGCACCGGCTATGCATCTCACTCCAGCCCGGCGTTCATCG
>JAHEIO010000164.1 GCA_024639325.1 Gammaproteobacteria bacterium | reverse complement strand
TCCAACGGCGATCGTCACGCCAAGCAGCTGCTCAGATTGATAGGCGGGCGCGACAACCAAACGACGGCCCGGTGTCTCTTGCCGGATGGGTCTGTATTCAGCGATCAGGTCGCTTATCCAGAACCGAAAAACAATACTCCGAATCCCGGGATAAAAAAGATCCGCGCGTGGGTGAAACAACTCGCGCCGAAATATGGCCTGCAGCCCCGGCTGGTGCTCGAGGTGATTCGTGCGGAATCGAACTTCGACGCCAAGGCTCGATCGGCAAAAAACGCCTGCGGGCTGATGCAGCTGATCCCGGCCACCGCAAAGCGGTTCGGCGTCGCCGATATCTGGGACCCGGTCGAAAACTTGGAAGGCGGTATGGCCTATCTGCAGTGGTTGAAGAATTACTTCAAAGGGGATTTGCGGCTCACCCTGGCCGCCTACAACGCCGGTGAGGCGGCAGTGGTCGACCATCAGGGCATACCTCCTTATACAGAAACCCGGCGGTACGTCAGCTCGATCACCCGGCGCATGGCTCGCGCACAGCGGGCGCTCTGACCCGACCGACGAGCCGCTGACCCGCCGCAGCTTCGTCTGGAGGCCTCCTGCGGAGTGTCAATTCTGACCGGATCGCCACGTCCTGCCACGCTTCGCTCGCAGCTTCGGCGCGCTCCTCGCGACGACAACCGCGGTCATTGCAAGGAGCGTAGCGACGCGGCGATGACAACCGCGGTCATTGCGAGCGCAGCGAAACAATCCAGTGAACCACACTATTTGCGGCCGCGCGGTATCAAAACGCATAGCCATTTGTGAGCCAGCACACTAGCTCGTTCCTGTCCAGCATACCCGTCATTGCGAGCGGAGCGAAGCAATCCAGTGAAACAAATTGTTTAGATACGGCGCTGGGTTGCCGCGTCCTGCCACGCCTCTCTCGAAGCTTCAGCACGCTCTTCGCAATGACTCATGCTTATTCGAATCAGGAACTAGCTCGTCGTAGGAGGTTCGACATAGTCGTTCCATGACACAACGCCGAGCGCATCCGGGGTATGCCAGCGCAGCGCCTCCACCACCGCCCGGGCGAGCTGCAGGTCGGTGATGAGCGGCACTCCCGCGTCGACGGCACGCCTTCGAATCAAATACCCGTCGGGCCGGCCGAGCTGATCGTACTCGCGGGGCACGTTGATGACGAAATCCACGGTGCCGTCGTCGATGAGTTCCATGGCGCTCAGGCCGTTGCCGGGTTTCTTCTCCACCGCGGTGCAGTGGATGCCCAGTTCGGTCAGCATCTCCGCCGTGCCCCCGGTGGCGAAAATCGGCAGTTTCAGCTCATTTTCGATGACCATCGCCTCTTCGGTAAACCAGTACTTGTCGGCCAATGGACCCAGCGACAACAGAACCCCCCTGCGCGGAAAGCGGAAGCCGGTGGCGAGCAGGCCCTGCAGCAGGGCTTCATGTTCGTCTTTGCCCAGGCAGCCCACCTCGCCGGTGCTGGCCATCTCGACGCCCAGCATCGGATCGACGCCGACCAGGCGGGCGAACGAGAACATGGGCACTTTGACGCCGACGTAGTCCAAGTCGAGGCAGTTGTTGACGATCGGGCGCGCCGCGCCCAGCATGCGCCGGGTCGCTTCCGCGGCGAAGTTTTGGCCCATGACCTTGGACACGAACGGAAAGCTGCGCGAGGCCCGGAGGTTGCACTCGATGACCTTCACGGCGCTGTGCTTGGCCAGAAACTGCAGGTTGAAGGGTCCGGTGATGGCCAGCGCCCGGGCGAGCTGGGAGGCGATCTGCTTGATGCGCCGGAAGGTGGCAATGTACAGCCGCTGCGGCGGCAGCACCAGCGTCGCGTCGCCGCTGTGCACCCCGGCATCCTCGATGTGCTCACTGACCGCCCACAGCACCAGTTCGCCTTTGTCCGCGACGCCGTCCAACTCGATCTCCCGCGCGTGGGTCTCGAACTTCGACACCACCACCGGGTGATCCGGCGACACGCGTTTGGCGCGCGCCAGGATCTGCTTCAGCTCGTTGTGCTCGTGGGCCACGCTCATCGCCGCCCCGCTCAAGACGTAGCTTGGCCGCACCAGGACCGGAAAGCCCTCCAGTCGTTCGACGATGGCGTCGGCGTCGGCCACGTCGGTGACGTGGAACCACTTCGGCTGATCGATGCCCAGCTCGTCCAGCAGCGAGCTGAACTTGCTCCGGTCTTCGGCCCGGTCGATGTTGTCGGGATGGGTGCCGAGAACCTTGACGCCTTCCTGGTGCAGCCGGATGGCAAGATTGTTTGGAATCTGTCCGCCCGTGCTGACCCCGACGCCATCCGGCTTCTCGATGTCGTAAAGCTCCAGCACCGTCTCTAGGCTGATTTCGTCGAACACCAGCCGGTCGCACACATCGTAGTCGGTGCTCACCGTCTCCGGATTGTAATTCACCATGATGGTCTCGTAGCCGAGTTCCGAGGCCGCCTGGATCGCATTGACGCAGCACCAGTCGAACTCGACGCTGGAACCGATCCGATAGACGCCCGATCCCAGCACCATGATCTTCTTGCGTGCGGAAGGCGCCACGTCGCTCCTTAACGCGTGATACGTCATGTACAGATAATTGGTATCGGCCGGAAATTCCGCGGCCATGGTGTCGATCTGGGCCAGATGCGGACGAATCCCCCAGCGCCGGCGCGTGGCCCGCACCTCACCCTGGTCCAATCCGGTCAGATCGCCGATGGCCTGATCGGAAAATCCCAGTTGCTTGGCGTCGCGCAGCAGCGCGTCATCCAGCGACGGCGCGGCGCATCCCGCCAGCCGACCGTGCATCGCCACCACGGGTTCGATCTGACCGAGGAACCACTTGTCGATGCGGGTGGCGGCATGAATCTCGTCGAGCGGGATGCCGTCCCGCATGGCTTTGGCCACGGCAAAGATCCGGCGCGGCGTCGCGTTTTGAAGTTCGCCGACGACGTCGTCGAATTCGAAGGCCTCCGGGTCCAGCCCTTTTACCCCGATGTCCAGCATGCGCAGCGCCTTCTGTATCACCTCGGGGAAGGTGCGCCCGATCGCCATGACCTCGCCGACGCTCTTCATCTCGCTCCCGATCTGCTTGGCCGCGCCGTGGAACTTGGTGAGATCCCAGCGCGGGACCTTGCACACCAGGTAGTCCAGAGCCGGTTCGAAAAAGGACGTGGTGCGCCGGGTCACCACGTTGGGGATCTCCGGCATGGTGTAGCCGATGGCCAGCTTGGCGGCGATGTAGGCCAACGGATAACCCGTGGCCTTGCTGGCCAGCGCGCTGGATCGGGACAGGCGCGCGTTGACCTCGATCACGCGGTAGTCGACGCCGTCCGGGTCCAGCGCGTACTGGATATTGCACTCGCCGACGATGCCCAGGTGGCGGATCGTCTTCAGCGCCACCGTGCGCAGCAGTTGATACTCCTCGTCGTTGAGGGTCTGCGACGGCGCCACCACGATGGACTCGCCGGTGTGTATCCCCATCGGATCGAGGTTTTCCATGTTGCACACCGTGATGCAGTTGTCGCGCCCGTCGCGCACGACTTCGTACTCGATCTCCTTCCAGCCCCTGAGGCACTCTTCCACCAGCACCTGCTGGACATCCCCCGCGAACGCCCGCCTTAACGCCGCGTCGAGCTCGGATTCGGACTCCACGATGCCGCTGCCCTTACCACCCAGCGCATAGGCGATCCGCAGCATGACGGGGAAGCCCATGGAGAGCGCTGTAGTGCGCGCCTCCTCGATAGACCGACAGGCGCGACTGCGGGCCACCTTGACGCCGATCTCGCTCAACCTTTGTATGAATAAATGCCGGTCCTCGGTGTCGCGGATCGAGTCGATCGGGGTGCCGAGGACACGTACGTCGTGCTTGTCCAGGACCCCGCTGTCGTGCAGCTCGATGCCGCAGTTGAGCGCGGTCTGACCGCCGAACGACAGCGCGATGGCGTCGATCTCCTCCTGTTCGATGACGCGCGCCACCACCTCCGGCGTCACCGCCAGCAGATAGATGCGGTCGGCGAGGTCGCTGCTGGTCTGGATGGTCGCCACGTTGGGGTTGACCAGGACGGTGAAGATCCCCTCTTCCTTGAAGGCCTTGATTGCCTGGGAGCCGGAGTAATCGAACTCGCCCGCCTGCCCTATCTGAAGCGCCCCCGACCCCAGAATGAGGACCCGGCGCGGCTTCTTGGGCAGGTAGGCGCCGTACACGGCTCAGGCCCTCGCCATGGCGCGGACCACGCGCAGGAAGTCATCGAAAAGGAAGGCCGTGTCCTGTGGGCCGGGGTGCGACTCTGGGTGGAACTGGACGCTGAAGTGCGGCCGGGTCATGGACCGGATGCCCTCGTTGGTGCCGTCGTTGATGTTGACGAACCAGGGCTCCCACCCGGCCGGCAGTGAATCATCTTTCACCGCGTAGCCGTGATTCTGGCTGGTGATGTAGCAGCGGCGCGTCAGCAAATCCTGTACCGGCTGGTTCACGCCGCGGTGGCCGTAGGCCAGCTTGTAGGTGTCCGCGCCGGCGGCGCGGGCGAGAACCTGGTTGCCGAGGCAAATGCCCAAGATCGGTTTGTCATAGTCCCGCATCAACTCACGCAGCTGCTGCACCAAAGGGGCGAGGTCTTTGGGGTCTCCCGGGCCGTTGCCGATGACGATGCCGTCGGCGCGCCCCAGGAAGTTCCGCAGGTCCGAAAACCAGGGCACCCGCAGAACGCCGGCGCCGCGTGACACCAGGGAGCGGACGATGTTGTCTTTGGCGCCGACGTCCACCAGCAAGATGGTCGGTTCGCCGCCCTCGTAATACACCGGTTCCGACGGTGCCACCAGCCTGAACACATCGGTGGTCATTTCCACCGCCGCCGCGCCCTGTCGAGCCTCATCGGCGTCCACATCCCGCGGGATCAGCCAGCCCTTCATGGTCCCGGACTCGCGGAGACGCCGGGTCAATGTGCGGGTGTCGATGCCGCTCACCGCCGGGATCCCCTCGGCGACGAGCCACTCGCCCAGCGAGCGTTCGGCGGCATGATGGCTGTAGGCATCGACGTAGTTCTGCACCACGAGAGCCTGCACCTGGATGCGCGACGACTCATACGGCGGCGCTATCGCCCCCGGGTCTCTCGGCGCGGGAACGCCGTAGTTGCCGACCAGCGGATAGGTGCAGAGCAGGATCTGGCCCCGGTAGGACGGATCGGTCAGCGTCTCGATATAACCCGCCATGCCGGTGTTGAATACCACTTCACCGGCGACGGGCTTATCGGCGCCGAACCCCTCACCAAACCACTCCGTACCATCCTCGAGAATAAGTGTTAACTGCTGCAGGCTGAGGTCCCCAATCCGTAAAATTCGAGCGCGAGTATCGCCATCAATCGAGTATAGTGCAAGCCCGGCCAAACATTGAACACGATACTCCGTCAGGGGCAACGGGGCTAAGCGTTTCGTGGACCTGGGTCATCCTAATAAAACACATCGTCGTCGAGATAAAACAC
>JAHEIO010000066.1 GCA_024639325.1 Gammaproteobacteria bacterium | reverse complement strand
AATTCGGTTTCGTTTGAAAAGCAGTGTGTCTTGGAAACGCCTATCCCGGCGCTGGCTGGTCCAGGCCCCGATGTACTTGGGCTTCATTCGATCCATAGCACCGGCTATGCATCTCACTGGCCCGACGCATCCTAAGCGCCTCACCCCTTCGGGGCTACCGCGAAAAATCGCTCCTGGCGATTTTTTCAGCCCGGCGTTCATCGGCACCTGTCCTGCGCCATCGCCCGGGATCCTGGTGACAAATGCGGGCTGGTCGTCGGGCAGGAATGCGCCTGTCCGAAACTCGATGCAGGGCCAGACACCGATGCGTTGAGCGTGGATTGAGGGCGCTTAGGATGAAACCCGGGCTAAACGTTTAAGGCGGTTTCATTTGTCCCCGACACCTCTGAGCGGGCTGATCTTTACCAGCACGACAGCCACGAAAGGAGCGGTCAATCCGATAATCGCTGCGCTGATCAACAAATAGCCCAGTTCATCATAGTTGGCGGCAACGGTAACCTCGCCGGTGGCCGCGTCTGTCACTTCCCGGCTTACGAAGAATATTTGATTCAGGTATTTGGTGCCCAGCTCCCTGGCTGACAGGGCCAGGTTGGTGAAGGAAGCCATCACCGCAAAAAATGTCGCCTTCAATGTCGAGGGCGCTGAATTGGCGATCCAGGCCAGCATTGGGATCATCGCGATCTGGCCGAGAGGCGATTCGAGCGTGGTGTCGATAAGCGCAATGAAGCGGGCATCCACGACGCCGCCGGTGACCGAGGACGTCCATTCGTGCACGCCGTAGTACATTGCGATGTTCGGCAAGGACATCACCGCCCCCGCCAGGGTGAGAAATCCGATGATGTAGGCCATGGACCGCTCTGCCATGAACCGGCGAAAAATCAACATACCCAGCAGTGTGAAAGTGCTGGCGATCAGCGTCAGAACCGACAGGAACTGCTGATCGAAACTCAATTCATCTATGGTCCACCAGGTTGCCCCGGCTCCGGGCCCGGGCACGGCGCGAAATACAAATACCAGAACAGCCGTCCCGACCAGGACGCTGCGCGCGTTCCGGTCCAGAGAACCGGTGATCCTGGATATCAAAAATATGACGATGGCCATGGATCCTGCAAAAATGATCTCCTGACTGAATGGGACATCACTCAAACCCATGGTAAGTGTGAATATGACGAAACCCAGGCTGCCCCCAAGGATCCACCAGTTCGGTTGCGGTTTCTCCTGCTGCGCGCTCATCATTGCCTGTATACGGTCCTGGCTCAGACCTTGACCGCGGAGTTGTTTCCGATGCAGGTGCTTGAGGTATTCCCCCAGCGCTACACCGGACACAGAAATTATCGGAATGATCATGGCCATGGTATAGATCCTGGCGTAGATCGATGCCGTTTCGGCTTCGGCGAGTTCACCGGCATCTGCGAACATTACGATGTTGACCATCGCGACGAGGACCGTTCCCCCGATGATGGCTATTCTGCCAAGGGTCTGCATGGTGGTATGCATCAGCCGTCGAGGGCCCTCTTCGATTTCTGTTCCACGCTCATCGAAGCGAGGCACCGCTTCAACGGTCATCGCATCCGCGACGACGTCCTGGACGACGTAGCCGATGGGTGCGAGTAGCGTGCTCAGAACAAACCAGGCTTCGACGGTCATCACCTGCCGCATGCGGTCCGTATATTCGATGAGGCCTACCATGATGCCAAGGCTGGCGGCGATCAAGCCGGCGCCGAGGAATACCAGCGCGGATTTCCATTTCCAGAACAGGTCGACGAGATGTCCAACAGGCATCTTGAGCGCCCAGGGGATACCCGCCCAAAATCCGAGGGCAGCCAGGAACGCGGCGGACAAGCCGAGAAAATCCTTGACGAAGAATGTGCCTACGATCCCGGTAAGGCCCGACACCCCGGCCGCTATGTACACCATCAGCGGCGGCAGATAGGATATCCGCATGTCACGCCCGAGGGAGAAGATATTGGCGTCTAGCCATTGGATCATGCGGCCCATGCGGTCAGTGGTGTCGTTCTGCTGTGCCATGAAAACAAAGAAATGAGCTGTTGTGTGGAGTATATATAAAGAAAGCGACGTCCAAAGCTAATGCGGTCCTGCCGTGCGGGTGCAATATATGGGCTGCTGCTTGATTTCAAACTTGCGGGGCAATATTGTCCCGCTATCGTTTTCCAGCAATTAAAAAGAGGATTTACATGGAATACCTGCACACGATGGTTAGAGTTACGGACCTTGACGCTTCACTCGATTTTTTCTGCAACAAGCTCGGCATGGCGGAAATTGATCGATACGACAGCGAACAGGGTCGTTTCACTCTCGTATACCTGGCTGCTGCCGGCGACGCCGAGCGCGCCAGATCGGGAAGCTCTCCGGTACTCGAATTGACCCATAACTGGGATCCGGAGGAATACTCCGGAGGACGAAACTTCGGCCATCTGGCCTACCGTGTCGACAACATCTATGAATTATGTGAACGTCTCATGGGCGCCGGTGTTTCGATCAATCGCCCGCCCCGCGACGGCCATATGGCTTTCGTCCGGACTCCGGACAACATCTCTATTGAATTTCTGCAGCGCGGCGCGTCCCTGCCGCCGCAAGAACCTTGGGTGTCGATGGAAAATACGGGCGAGTGGTAGCGGACCGCTAGCCCGAATGCCTCAACAAAGCGCAAGCGGCGGAGTGGCGGCCTGGATTTGCAAATCAGTCAACGCCAGGCCCGCTGAACTCAAGGCGCTACTGTACTCGTTTGCTTATTTTTTCTGCCTGCTTTGCAGTTACTATGTGCTGCGTCCGGTCCGTGATGAAATGGGCATACAGGGCGGCGTCGACAACCTGCAGTGGCTGTTCACCGCGACATTCGCGGCAATGCTGTGTGCGGTGCCGCTGTTCGGGTGGGTCAGTTCGCGTTATGCGAGGGCGCAGTTACTGCCGATGGTCTACGGGTTCTTTATGCTGAATATAATCGCGTTCTTTGTTCTCTATCGTGAAGACATCATCTCCCCTGAATACCTGGCCAGGGCGTTCTTCGTCTGGGTCAGTGTGTTCAATCTGTTCGTTGTGTCGGTGTTCTGGTCATACATGGTGGATGTTTTCGACGGTGAGCAGGCGAAGCGATTGTTCGGCTTTATCGCGGCTGGCGGTAGTGCAGGAGCGATTACCGGTCCGGCCCTGACAACCGCGCTGGTCGGTGTGCTGGGACCGATCAACCTGCTGCCGGTTTCCGCACTTTTCCTGGCTGCGGCCCTTTACTGTGTGTTCAGGCTGCGGTACTGGGCGTCCGATCAACACAGGGACGCCGCCGCACTGGGGGGGGGCATTTTCGATGGCGTCCGGCGCGTGGCCCGGTCGCCCTATCTCCTGGGCATATGCATCTACATTTTATTGTTTACCACGACGTCGACATTCCTGTATTTCCTGCAGGCCGAAATCGTCAGTGAAGCGTTTTCGGATTCCGGTGAGAGGACCCGCGTATTCGCGATGATGGACCTGGCCACCAACGGGCTGACTATCGCACTACAGCTGTTCGTTACCGGAAGAATGGCCACGCGCTGGGGTCTGCCATTCCTGCTGGCGCTGGTGCCGGCAATGGTAATGGCCGGATTCGTTCTGCTTAGCATAGCCCCCGCTCTTTTGGTGATTGCGTCGGTGCAGATCCTTCGACGCGCGGGCAACTATGCCATAGCCAGGCCGGGTCGGGAGATGTGTTTCAGCGTGCTGTCGAGGGAGGACAAGTATAAATCCAAGAATTTCATCGATACCGTGGTGTATCGGGGCGGAGATGCCGTCAGCGGCTGGTTCTACGCGGGGATGAGCGCCATTGGTATGATGGCATCGGGAATCGCGATCACCGGCGCACTGGTCGCCGCGATCTGGCTGGCTACGGGTTGGAAGCTCGGGCGCGCAAGGGAGCGGCTCGAACCGGCGGATGACGGACATCCGGCCGAGGCGGTTCAAATCACACGCTGATCAACAGGAGGTGACAAGATGTACGATGCATATCGTCGCAAATTGCTGGGTATGGGCTTGACCGCTTTTGCCGGGGGCCTGACGTTGCCGTGGTCGACCAGCGAGTCCGGTGCCAGCGAAGGGGCGTTGAAGCGCACCATCCCGTCGAGCGGTGAGCAAATTCCGGCGGTGGGTCTGGGTACCGCCCGGACGTTCGACACGGGGGGCGGTGGGGAACAGCTGGCACCATTGCGGGACGTCATGCGGACATTTGTCGATCGCGGCGGCACCATGGTGGACTCATCGCCGATGTACGGAAAGGCGGAGCGCGTCGTGGGACAGCTGGTAACGAGCCTCGGCATTGCCAATCGGTTGTTTTTCGCAACCAAGGTCTGGACCACGGGCGAGTCGTCGGGAAAGGCGCAGATGGAGGATTCGTTTCGGCTGCTGGCGACCGATCGCATCGACCTAATGCAGGTGCATAACCTGACGGACACACAGACACATCTGAGTTCCATCCGCGAGCTGGTGGAGCGGGGACGTGTGCGCTACACGGGCATTACGCACTACACTCCGGGCGCTTTCGGCGAGCTCGAATCATGGATACGCAAGGAGAAGTTGGACTACGTCCAGTTCCCCTACTCAATCGCCAGCCGGGAGGCGGAAACCAGATTGCTGGCGGCAGCCGCGGATCACGGAGTAGCGACCATTGCCCACAGAAACTATGAAAAAGGCCGCCTTTTCCGCAAGGTAAAGGGCATGGCGCTGCCCGACTGGGCGGCGGAATTCGACTGCGCCAGCTGGGGCAATTTTTTTCTCAAGTACCTGCTGGGTGATCCACGGATTACCAACGTGATTCCGGCTACCACGAAGGTCAAACACCTCAATGACAATATGGATGCGGGCATAGGGCGTCTGCCGGACCAATCGATGCGCAAACGGATGGTCGAGTACGTCGGGGCATTGTGAAAACTCACCGAGTCGCTGGCGGTGTAGGCGCAGTCACCGGGTTGCTGGTACTATCCCGGTCGTGAAAGAATTGGCAATTCGGCGGGCACAATCAACTAAAGCTGAGGATGAGAAATGAGTAAACCGACTGTTTATGGTCCGGCGTACAGCACGTATGTCCGGAGTGCGCGACTGGCGCTCGAAGAAAAAGGCGTGGAATACGATCTTGTCGAATTCGATTTCCTAAGCGGACCCATGCCGGCCGAGCAGATCGAACGGCATCCCTTCGCCAAGGTCCCTGCGTTCGAGCACGACGGCCTTTCGCTTTATGAGGTGAGCGCAATCAATCGCTATGTCGACGAGGCATTCGAGGGCCCGTCCTTACAACCGGAAGACCTCATACAGCGCGCACGAATGAACCAGATCATCAGCATTGTCGACAGTTATGTTTACCCGAGTACACTCGGGCAGCTGGTAATTCAGAGACTGGTCATGCCGATGCTTGGCAAGGAAGCGGACGAGGGCGCAATCCTCGCGGCGCTGCCCCAGGTTGAAAAATGCATGAGCGTGATTTCCGAAATTCGCGGCAGTCAAACCTACCTTGCATCGGGCGATCGGATAACCCTCGCTGATCTCCATTTTATCCCGATCTTCGTTTATTTTCGAAACACACCCGAAAGCGGACCCATTCTGGATAAGAATTCCGGATTGACCGCCTGGTGGGATGCGATCAGCGGCCGGGAGAGCGTACAGAAAACGGAGCCGTCCTTGGGGTAACCCCCCCCGGTGGCATTCATGACCTGGGTTTCAGCACCCCGGTCATCTCTTCAGGATTGACCCACTGGTCGTATTCTTCTGCCGTGACGAAGCCGGAGCGGATCGCTTCCTCCCGCAGAGTCGTGCCGTTGTCGTGTGCTCGGGTGGCGATCTCGGCCGCCTTGTAATATCCGATATGCGTGTTCAAGGCGGTGACCAGCATCAGGGAATTGTTGACGAGCTCGCCGATTCTGACGCGATTCGGCTTGATGCCGACGGCACAATTGTCGTTGAACGACCGGCAGCAGTCCGCGAGCAGACGGGAGCTCTGCAGATAGTTATACGCCATCATCGGCTTGAACACGTTCAGTTCGTAGTGGCCCTGAGCCCCGCCGATGGATGTGGCCACGTCGTTGCCCATAATCTGGGCACAGACCATCGTCAAGGCTTCTGCCTGCGTGGGATTCACCTTGCCCGGCATGATGGAAGATCCCGGCTCGTTGGCGGGGATGATGAGTTCAGCTATTCCCGAACGGGGGCCGGACGCCATCAACCTGATGTCATTGGCGATTTTGTTCAGCGAAACCGCCAGCTGCTTCAGCGCGCCGTGGGATTCGACAATGGCGTCGTGCGCCGCCAGGGATTCGAATTTGTTGGGCGCGGTGACCAGCGGAAGTCCAGTGAATTCGGCGATGCGTCCGGCGACCAGCACGTCGTATCCTTCGGGGGCGTTCAAACCCGTGCCGACCGCCGTTCCGCCCAGGGCCAGTTCGGACAGGTGTTCAAGGGTATTGCCCAGAGCGGTCAATCCGTGTTCCAGCTGTGATTCGTAGCCGGAGAATTCCTGTCCAAGGGTCAGCGGGGTGGCATCCATCAGGTGGGTCCTGCCAATTTTCACCACGTCCTTAAATTCGTAAGATTTCGCTTCGAGCGTCTGTTTCAATCGTCCCACTGCCGGCATCACTGAATCCACGGTGATCTTGTAACAGGCTATGTGCATCGCGGTCGGAAATGTGTCGTTCGACGACTGCGACTTGTTGACGTCGTCATTGGGCTGCAGGATAGTTTTACCGTATCCGGTCTGCTTCCCCGCAAGTTCGTTGCCGCGGTTGGCGATGACTTCGTTCACGTTCATATTGGTCTGGGTGCCGGAGCCGGTCTGCCAGATGACCAGCGGGAACTGATCGTCCAGTTCACCCGCGATGATCTCGTCACACACCTGCGAAATCAGGTCCCGTTTGTCCCGCGTCAGCACGTCAAGATCACAGTTGGTGTGAGCGGCGGCTTTCTTGAGATAGCCGAACGCGTGTATGATCTCCGTCGGCATCGAGCCGGCCGGACCGATCCTGAAATTCATTCGAGATCGTTCCGTTTGGGCGCCCCAATATTTGTCCGCGGGCACTCTGACCTCTCCCATGGTGTCTTTTTCTATCCTATATTTCATGGTCTAGCCCGCATTTCTCACCAGGATCCCGAGCGATTGCGAAGGACAGGTGCCGATGAACGCCGGGCTGGAATGAGATGCATAGCCGTTGCTATGGATCGAATGAAGCCCAAGTGCATCGGGGCCTGGACCAGCCAGCGCCGGGATAGGCGTTTCCAAGACACACTGTTTTTTGAACAAATCCATAGACCTCAATGTATGCAATGCTTAACGAGATTCCATAGCCGCCTGGTGAGAAATGCGGGCCAGCTCAGGTGTCCCGCCGCATGAGGCTGAAGCTTTGGGCCGTTGGGCCGCCGTCGGGCTGTGTCGCCAGGAAAAGCGCCATAGGTGCCACTTCCTCGGGCGATTTGATCCATTCGGTCCGTCCAAGCTGGGCCCTCAGTTCCTCGTCATCCTGTTTGTTGATTGCGGTTCTGACCGGCCCCGGGATGAGCTCGTTGACCGCAATATTTTCGGTAATCAGTTCCTGAGCCAGTATCCGGGTCAGGCTCCAAACGCCCGCCTTGGAGCATGCATAGGCGGAGGTGCCGGGCAACCCGCGGTGGCCGAGACCGGAGCCGATGAATATGATTTTGCCGCCGCCGCGCGCCTTCAGGTGTGGAATGGCGGCCTTTGCGGTATGGTAAGCACCCACCAGGTTGGTGTGCAAAACCTGTTGCCATTCTGCGGCATCTCCGGCCTCGACCGTTGCATTCAAGGACACACCCGCATTGACGACGACGATATCAACTCCACCGAACGTGTCAGACGCGGTTTCAAAGGATTTCTCCACCGCGCCATAGTCGGTAACGTCCGTAATTCTTGACATCGCCTTACCGTCCTGACCGTCAACATAGGATACCGTGGCCGCGACTTCGGACTCCGTCCGCGCGAAGCAACACACGGCGCATCCCTCGCCGGCGTATGCGATAGCCACGGCACGGCCTATGCCCCGGCCCGCCCCGGTGACGACGGCGACCTTGCCGGTTAATTGTTCAACCATTGCCTTGATTCCCTGTAGAACCGCTGGCGGCAGTCCGCGCGCCAAGTCTCTTTTTCATGAATACGCTCAATGGATCATCGGGATAATCGGCAAAGCGCCCCGTCCTGCAATAACCTTTGCTTTCGAACAAAAGCATGGCCTGCGGTTGGCGGACGCCCGTTTCGAGCCGTACGATGTCGAGTCCGGCGTGCCTGGAAATATCCTCCAACTCCGAAAGAATTCGGCCGCCGACGCCTTTTCCCCGGTATTTCGGATTGATGTAGATGCGCTTGATTTCCGCATAGCCGCCCAGCAGTTTGACCGCGCCGCATCCTATCGCGCGACTGTTTTCAAATGCGCCAATAAAGTGAACGTGAGGCCTGGACAGCTCCTCGACGGAATCGAGGTGGTTGCTTTCCGGCGGATACAGCTCCAGCAGGTACCCGTCGAGTTCCGCGATCAAGGCGAGCGCGTGGTCCGATCCTGGGTCCAGGCTTTCGAGGACGACGGTCAATTGACCGATGAACGTTTTGGGCCCCAGGAGGAGGGCTCGTCCCTGTCGATGCCCTCGTATCGCGGCAGGTCGTCGTTCAGTTCCAACCAGGATATGTGTTCTTCGTGGAATACGTGCCTCTGCGGCTTGAATACATCCGGTGTGTCCATCACGCTGATGTAGAAATGGATTTCGCCCGGACACCGTTCCGATTCGTAGCTGAGCGGGGTCCCGCAATGGGCGCAGAAGGATCGAAAAACGTCGGGCGATGAGTTAAAGGTCTTTCGTTCGCCGGTTATCGTGACCCGTTCACGCTCGAAACCCACGAATGTCGTGACCGGAGCGCCAGTACTGCGGCGGCATGAGTTGCAGTGGCAATGGGCGACCCATAGTGGTTCACCCTCGGCTTCGAACCTGATACGGCCGCACAGGCATTTTCCATTGAATTTGTGGTTGCGCATAACCTAATACCTCAGCGACATGCAGGTGAGGCCTCCGTCCATTTTCCGCACCTCGCTCACGTCCAATTCGATTACATCATAACCCGTTCGCTGCAGTGTGCTGAGCGCATCTGGATATCCTTCGGGAACGAACAGGCAATCGTTGATCAGCATTGAGTTGGCCGCATAGGATTCCTGTTTACTCAGGGTTATTTTTTTGAAGTTTTGGAACTCGCTCGTGGTTTCGAAAGCAAAAGTAGTCAACAGGGTGTTGTTTCCGATGTAGTTGACGTCGGATTTCAGGTGTAATCCGTGCTTCACGGCCACGGTGGTACAGGTGTGACCATAGCGCGCCAGTATCTCACCTAACTGCCGGGCGCCTTCGGCGTTCGTCCGAGCCGAAACGCCGATAAAAAAACGGTTGCCGACCATCAGGACGTCTCCGCCGTCGACCGTACCCGGGTATGCAATTCGTTCTATCTTACGATGTGCCTGCAGGATCTCCTCGAGTGACTGTTGTTCGCCCCGGCGGGAAGGTGCGCCGGGAATGGTGATGACGGCAACATCCGGAGCAACGATAGCCGCATCCTCGACAAAGTAGGCATCGGGGTAGGCGTCGAGCGCGTCCAGTTCGATGACGAACAGGCCGCGGTTTTTCAGCGCACATACGTAGGCGTCGTGCTGCTGGACGATGAGCCCGTGGTCGGGCCTGCCAAGACCGGCCGTGGTCAGGCCGTCGGCGAAATTGGGGCCTGGTTTTCTGGTTATGGCGTGTGTGATCATGCCGGGATCAATAATCCGTGTGCATGCGTTTGCCCATGCTAAGCACCTCGTCCAGGTCGTACTCCAGACTTCGATAGAATTCGATCGCGGAACCATTTTCGCTGCGGATCTGCAGGTTGATTTTTACACAGCCGGCGCTGTCCAGCAGCGCCTCGGCGTGCTGCATCAGTTTGCGACCGTAGCCCCGGCGCCGAAGAGTGGGGCAGACGGCAAGGTAGTTTATCCATCCGCGATGGCCGTCATACCCCGCCATCACCGATGCGACGATCTGGTCTCCGATACTGCCTACCAGGAACATGTGCGGCTGCACCCCAAGCTTGCGATCGATGTCCTTGGTCGGGTCGTTCCACGGCCGGGTCAGGCCGCAGCGTTCCCAGAGTTCGATCAGGGCGGATTTGTCCGCAATGGAAAAAGGTCTGATCTCCACGGATGGTAGTTTAAATCATTATGCTACGCGATTGCGCAATGCAGGCTACAATCCGCCCAAGTCACTCAACGATAAAGGAAAACGCAATGCCCGTTACGATCGCTAAGGAAGATTTTATTCAGAGTATCGCCGACGCGCTCCAGTTCATATCCTGTTACCACCCCATTGATTTTATTCAGGCGGTCCACGCGGCTTACGAAAAAGAGCGGTCTCCCGCCGCAAAAGACGCGCTCGCCCAGATTCTGGTCAATTCCCGCATGAGTGCCGAGGGCAGGCGTCCGATCTGCCAGGACACCGGCATCGTTGTCGTTTTTCTGGAAGTCGGGATGGAGGTCAGGTGGGATAGTGACATGGGTGTGGAGGATATGATCAATGAGGGGGTGAGGCGGGGCTACACGCACGTCGATAACGTATTGCGTGCCTCCATCGTCGACGACCCCGCGGGTAATCGAAAGAATACCGGGGACAATACACCGGCGGTAGTTCACACCCGGATCGTTCCGGGGCATGCCGTGGAGGTGAAGCTGGCGGCGAAAGGCGGCGGTTCCGAAAACAAGTCCAAACTCACGATGCTCAACCCGAGCGACAGCATCGTCGATTGGGTGGTCAAGACCGTACCCACAATGGGTGCGGGGTGGTGTCCACCGGGGATACTGGGCATTGGTATCGGCGGAACGGCCGAGAAAGCAGCGGTTCTGGCCAAGGAATCGTTGATGGATCCGATCGACATACACGACCTGAAGGTTCGGGGCCCGCGAAACGCAAGGGAGGAACTGCGCCTCGAGTTGTTCGGCGCAGTCAATGATCTGGGAATCGGCGCACAGGGGCTGGGTGGGCTGACCACGGTGCTCGATGTGAAGATCAAGGATTATCCGACCCACGCGGCGTCCAAACCGGTTGCCATGATACCCAACTGTGCGGCCACGCGACATGCCCACTTTGTGCTCGATGGGAGCGGCCCCGCGGAGTTGGACCCGCCGCGTTTGGATCAGTGGCCCAGTATCACCTGGGATGTGGGCCCGAGTGCGCGAAGGGTCGATCTGGACACCGTAACAGCTCAGGAAATCCGCTCGTGGCAGCCGGGTGAAACCGTGCTCCTGTCGGGTCGGCTATTGACCGGAAGGGACGCTGCGCACAAGCGCATCATTGACATGCTGGACCGGGGCGAACCCTTGCCCGACGGCGTCGATTTTCGCAACCGTTTCATTTACTACGTCGGCCCGGTGGACGCGGTAAGAGACGAGGTGGTGGGTCCGGCCGGGCCCACGACGGCAACCCGGATGGACAAGTTCACCGAGACCATGCTTGCCAAAACCGGATTGCTGGGCATGGTGGGCAAGGCGGAAAGGGGGCAGAGTGCGATCGATGCCATAAAGAAGCATCAGGCCGTATACCTCGTCGCTGTGGGCGGTGCGGCCTATCTTGTCTCAAAAGCGATTAGAAAATCACGCGTAGTGGCTTTCGAGGACCTCGGCATGGAGGCGATCCACGAGTTCGAAGTGGAAGACATGCCCGTCACCGTCGCGGTGGACAGCACGGGCGAATCGGTCCACAAGACCGGGCCCATGGTTTGGCAGCAGAAGATCGCGTCCCTCAAACAGGCGGAAAACGGGGCTGCGTCTTCTATCAGGCCTCCGACGCCGGGATGAACTTGAGCGCCACGCCGTTGTTGCACCAGCGCTGACCGGTCGGCGCCGGACCGTCGTCGAAAACGTGCCCCTGATGGCCGCCGCATCGAACGCAGTGGTACTCGGTGCGGGGCAGTATCAGCTTATAGTCCGTCTTGGTCTCCGCGTGGCCCTCGATAGGCGCCCAAAAGCTGGGCCATCCCGTGCCGCTGTCGAACTTCGTTTCCGAGGTGAACAGCGGGAGTTCGCAGCCGGCGCATACATACGTACCCTCACCGTATTCCTTATCCAATGGACTGGTGAAAGGTCGCTCCGTTCCTTCTTTTCTCAGAACGTGGTATTGGTCCGGGGTGAGTCGACTCCGCCATTCTTGGTCACTGAGTTCTAATTTTTCTATTTCTGCCGTCATCGTACTATTGCTGCCTGCCATTGTGCGGATGTTCATTAGTGCGAAAATGCTGCCTGAACTAAGCAACCCCAGGGTCCCCAGGAATGTGCGTCTTTTCATATTTTACCTCGTCTGTCGAGTATACAGTCCAACGTCGTTCATATGTCTTATGTCCTAGATGACAGCCACAACCGCGGGTTCCTTACATTACTTTTCAGTAAATTTCGGCCCGTGGCGTGTAACGGGCATGCCAGAAGGGGCCTCACCGGCAAACGGCCTTGACTCACCTCCCTATTTTAGCGTTAATTTCGCGCCTCATTCGCGCTTTATTTCGCAATGGTTGACCTGTTCGCCAAATCAATTGTTTTCACTCTGACCGCGCTGATCCTGATTTCATGCGCCAGTACGAGCCCGCGGCATCCTGTTGAGCATACGCCCGGGTCCGGACCCGTGGAGCTTCCCGAAACCGACGGTCGCCCGGTTGTCGCCTATGCGCTTGGCAGCGGTGCGGCGCGCGGATTTGCCCATGTCGGCGTCCTGAATACGCTGGACAACGCCGGCATCACCCCCGATCTCATTGTCGGCACCAGTTCCGGCAGCCTTATTGGAGCACTGTACGCAGCCGGCATCCGAGGGGACGCGCTGACCAAGCTGGCGCTGGAGACGGATCGCAACGAGGTGATCGACTACACTGCCTCCAAGCGGGGCTGGATTACCGGTAATTCCCTGCAGGCTTTCGTGAACGACAAGCTGGACAACAGGCTGCTGGAAGAACTCGAGATCCCGGTCGCAGTGGTATCCACCGATCTGCGCTCGGGAAGAAAAAAGGTGTTTACCTACGGTGATTCCGGCCTTGCTATCCGCGCGGCAAGCAGTTTCCCGGGTCTTTTCAGGCCGGTTGAAATCGGCGGCCGCGAGTTCGTGGATGGCGGCGTGCTGAGCCCTGTACCCGTCGAAACCGCAATTGAACTGGGAGCGGATATCGTGGTGGCGGTGGATGTAACCAAACCGCCATCGCCGGAGCGGGAGATCGACGGATGGATAGACGTGCTGCACCAGTCTTATCTGATCATGGCGCGGGCCATGTCCGCGGTGGAGACCGCCAGAGCGGACATCGTCATAAGGCCTGAAATCGGAGACATGTCGCTGCTTGAATTCGAGCAGAGGCAGATCGCGATCGATGCCGGCGCTGCGGCGACCAGGAAGATCATTCCGAAGCTCAAGCACATCATCAAGGTCAAATGGAACGACACACAATGAATCCTTATCTGCTCACGATCGACCAGGGTACGACCAGCTCGCGCGCCATTATATTCGACGCGTCCGGGACGCCGAGGTGGGAAGCCCAGCAGGAGTTCCGCCAGATTTTCCCCGGCGAGGGTTGGGTGGAGCACGATCCGGAGGAGATCTGGGAAACAACGGTTGCGGTATGCCGACGCGCCTTGTCCAATTCCGGGCTCGACGCCGGCTTATTCGCCGCGATCGGCATTACCAACCAGAGGGAAACGACTCTGGTTTGGGACCGGCACAGCGGCGAACCGGTCTACAATGCGATTGTGTGGCAGGACAGACGGACCGCAGAAGTATGCCAGGATCTCATAAATCGAGGAATGGAGCCCCGGTTCACCGGCAAAACAGGATTGCTGCTGGATCCCTACTTTTCAGGCACAAAGATCCGGTGGATACTAGACAACGTCGACAACGCACGTGATCGGGCGGAAAATGGTGAACTTGCATTCGGCACGGTGGATTCATTCCTGCTGTGGCGGCTGACGGGCGGCCGTGTCCACGCCACCGACGCTACCAATGCATCGCGTACCCTCTTGTTCGATATCCACCAGCAGCGGTGGGACAACGAGCTGCTGGAACTTCTGAACATACCGGCAGCTCTGATGCCCGAAGTGAGGAACTGTGCCGACGAGTTCGGTGACACGGACGCAAACCTGCTGGGCAAACCGCTGCCCATACGCGCCATCGCGGGGGACCAGCAGGCGGCGCTGTTTGGCCAAACCTGTTTCGAACCCGGCATGGTAAAGAGCACCTACGGTACGGGTTGTTTTCTTGTGATGAATACCGGGAGTACCGCCGCCTCGTCCGAGAACAGGCTGCTGACAACGGTGGGATATCGGTTGAACGGCGATGTGACATACGCGCTTGAAGGCAGCATATTCATGGCCGGGGCGATAATCCAATGGCTGCGCGACGGCCTCGGAATCATCCAGTCGGGGGCGGAAACGGCGGCGCTGGCCCAGGAAGCAGATCCTGAGCAGAACGTTTACCTGGTTCCCGCCTTCACCGGATTGGGCGCGCCCTATTGGGATCCCCACGCCAGGGGTGCAATACTGGGATTGACACGGGATACGGGCGTGCGCGAAATCGTAAAAGCCGGTCTTGAGTCCGTGGTTTTTCAGACGCGGGACCTGTTGGAAGCCATGCGCGCGGATGGCGTCGCGGCCCTGCGGGAGCTCCGCGTGGACGGCGGCATGGTGGTGAACGACTGGCTGCTGCAGAGGATGGCGGACATTCTGGGAATACGCGTCGATCGACCGCGGGTGACGGAGACTACAGCGCTGGGTGCAACGTATCTGGCAGGATTACAGAGCGGAGTATTCGACTCACTGGAAGCCATTGCCGGCAGGTGGCAGTGCGACGCTTCGTTCGAACCCTCCTGGGGCGACGAAAGGCGAAGCCGGCTCTATCAGGGCTGGTCAGATGCGGTGGCGCGGATCAGGAGTAGCGGATGATTCGTCACCGCGCGCAACGTCGTGCCGCTACACGATCTTTCGCAACTCATACTCCAGGATGCCCTCGGCGCCGGCGGCCCGCAGTCTCGGGATGAGATCGCGTACCGCGCTACCGTCCACCACGGTTTCTACGGCGAACCAGTCCTTGTCGTACAGATGGTTTACGGTCGGAGCGTGCAGGCTCGGCAGGAGATTTACAACATCTTCGACCTTGTCCGCGGGAACGTTCATGCTCAGCGCTACTTTGTGATGCGCCAACAGTGATGCTTGCAGCAACAGCGCGATCTGGTCGATCTTTTGCTTCTTCCAGGGGTCAGCAATCGCCCGCGAGTTCGTGATGAGCTGCGTATGGGTGTGCAGCAGGTCGCAGACGATGCGGAGGCCGTGGGCCCGGATGGTGCTGCCGGTTTCCGTTATCTCGACAACCGCGTCCACCAGTCCCTCCACCGCCTTGGCTTCCGTTGCGCCCCACGAAAATTCGACCGTGGCAAAGATGTTCCTGTCCCTGAAGTATTTTTTGGTAAACTCGACGAGCTCTGTTGCAACAGTTTTACCTTCCAGGTCCTCGATTTTCTGTATCGGGGAGTCCTGTGGCACGACCAGAACCCAACGGCACGGCTGGTCGGAGCTCTTGGAGTAGACGAGATCGCATACCACTTCGACGTCCGCACCGGTCTCCTGTATCCAGTCCAGACCGGTGAGGCCCAGGTCGAGCGTACCGTTCGAGACATAGGTCGCCATCTCCTGTGATCGAACCAGGGCGCAGCTGATCTCCGGGTCGTCTATGTACGGAAAATAATTGCGTGATTTCGGTGAAATCGTCCACCCGGCCTGGGCGAAGAGTTTCTGGGTGGCCTGTTCGAGGCTGCCTTTGGGCACGCCAAGTTTCAACTGCTTCATCGCTTTGCTCAGTATTTGCCGTTCCAGGGAGCGTGAAAAGCGGCGTATAGTATCATAGGCTGATTTCTTTCCAACACACGGACACTCATGCCTGTCACCCTTTACTATGTCCACGATCCGATGTGCAGTTGGTGCTGGGCATTCAAACCCGTATGGGATCATGTCACCGGCACGCTAGACGGGAACATGCCAATCACCCGTTTGCTGGGAGGTCTGGCGCCGGACAGCGATGAGCCCATGCCGGAATCGATGCAGCGCATGCTTCAGGATACCTGGCGAAATATTCAGGTGCGTGTCCCGGGCACGGATTTCAATTACGATTTCTGGGAAAATTGCAAACCGCGCCGCTCCACATACCCTGCCTGCCGGGCCGTGATCGCAGCATCACGGCAGGGCGAGGAGTTTCACGAAGCGATGACCGGAGCCATACAGCGTGCGTACTACCTCGAGGCGCGCAATCCGTCCGACGAATCGACGCTTGTCGAGCTGTCGGAAGAACTTGGCCTGGATGCCGGCCTGTTTTCCCGGACCCTGAATTCAGGGGAAACCCGTGATGAGTTCGAACGGCACATTGCCATGTGCCACAGCATGCGTGTCCCGGGTTTCCCCAGCCTCTTGATCGGGGATGAAAAACTGCTGCGGAGAATACCGGTCGAATTCAACGATCCCGATCTGCAGGTGAGATTGATACTGGACGCAGCGGCATAGCCCGCAATATCCGCCAACGCGGCCGGTTCAGGATTGGAACGTATTCACCGCTTCCCGGAACGCGTCCGGAATCCGTACCGCTTTGTCCGAGGTCGAATCGATCATAACCGCAATCATGCGCCCTTTGGCGATCAGCTCACTTGATCCCGAATTGATCACCGACATCTCCACCTCCAGACTGCTGTTGCCCAGCCTGGTGCAGACCGCGTAGACGTGCAGCATGTCTCCGTAGTAAGCGCGACCAATAAACTGACAGTCAGCGCTGACGTAGTAGGTCTCGAGATCCATGTCCGCCAGCGCGGCCCAGCTGAAGCCGATCGCTTCCAGGTAACCCATGTATGCCTCGTCCATGTAGGTGAAGTAGTTGCCGAAGAATACGTGCGTCTGTGCGTCGGTGTCCGCATAGCGAACGGGAATGGGCAGGTAATAACCCGAACGCGTGTTTTCCGTCGATGTCATTCGTGTAGTTAGAGGCATATACCGTTGCCATGTCAACCGGCCGCCGTGATATGTGGCTGAAACGAATTGTTACAACTCGTTACCGTAGCGAAAGGCACTTTTTCTCGGCAGCCCGTATTCTGGGCCCCGCATGAATCAACCAACAACCGGAGATATATGAATGACCAAGATTGCGAAAAAACGAACACTGTGGATTGCGCTGCCGCTGGTAGCGGTGCTGGGTATCGGCGTTGCGGCCGCCGGATTCAAGCAATACGGAGGGCACCACAATCCGGAACGTATGGTCCAGCGCATAAGCGACAGACTCGACCTCACCCCGGAGCAGAAGGACAAGCTGGAAGTCGTGAAGGAGGCGCTGGTAGAGAGCAGGGACAGCCTTCGGCAGGAACGGGCGGATACAATCGAGCAGATCATTGCCGAAGTGGAAAAGCCCGAAATGAACGAAGACCGTATCATGGCAATGATTGAGGAACGCAAATCCAAGATAGACGTCATTGCGCCCCGGATGGTTGGGCCGGTGATCGAGTTCCATAAGTCCCTCGACGACGAGCAGCGGGAAAAGATCGTGAATCTTCTCAACACCATGAGAGACTGGGGCTGGGGTCACGGACGCCGCCGTCACGGATAGCCGCAACCCGCCGAACTGGGTTAATCTAACCCGGACGATGCCTAAATGCGGGCGGCCCCAGTCGCCCGCATGCGCGCTGGAGACCGGACAAAAAAGTGGTTGCAAATTCAATACTGGTAATCGACGACGACGTCAAACTGTGCGAGCTTCTCAAGGAGTATCTGGCGCGTTTCAACTTCAAAGTGTCTACCGCGCACGACTCGGGTGCGGGGTTGGCGCGAATCAGGAAAAAACCGCCCGACCTCGTCGTTTTGGACGTCATGATTCCCAGGGTTGACGGGTTCGAGGTGCTGAAGGAACTGCGCAAGACGAGCAAACTGCCCGTCATCATGCTGACCGCCCGGGGAGAAGTCAGCGACAAGGTCGTCGGCCTCGAACTCGGCGCAGACGACTATCTGGCAAAACCATTCGAACCCCGTGAACTGGTCGCGCGCATCCAAACAGTCCTGCGCCGAGCGCGGTCGAACCAGGAGTCCCAGGTAATGGATTTCGGCGACCTCGTCATAGATATCGGTGGCCATAGTGCCACGCATCACGGCGAACCGCTTCAACTCACCACAACCGAGTTCGAAATACTGTCCCTGTTTGCAACCAATCCCGGGAAGGTGCTAAGCCGTGATGACCTGATGGAAAAGCTCCGGGGAATGGACTGGGATGCATTCAACAGATCCATAGATATCGCCATCAGCCGCCTGCGGTCAAAGCTGGGGGATGATTCCAGAGACCCCCGTTATATCAAGACCATCTGGAGAAAAGGCTATGTGTTCCTTGGAAAAACCGGCTGACGGATCACTGATATCGCTTTGATCGGATTCCTCAGAAAAGTCGGACGCTCGATTTTCTTCAAGCTCGTTCTGGTATTTATCGCCACCGCAATTATCATGGCCATGGCCGTTGGCGGTATCGTTCGCCACGTCGCGGATGACCGGCCATACCGGGGACTGATTGGGAAAAATATGGCGCAGTATTCGATGTTCCTTATCGACGAGATCGGTAACCCGCCCAAATACGAAATAGCGCAGAAGCTCACCGACGAATTCCGCGTTGCCATTCGTATCACTTCGCCGGGCATGAACTGGTCATCCACGCCGCCGCCACCTCGACGCATACCCGCCGAGTTCACACACATCAACGGGTTCCCCAACGTCAAGGGCGCCCGAGATCGGGGCCGCTTATTCATAGAAGTTGATAAAGCGGATGCGAACTATTCTTTTGTATTCGGAAGGATCGGCAATCAGAATGGACCTTTCGACGGCGGCATTGTACTTTTGATCGTGCTGGTCGTCGGCGTCGTTTTGACCCTCAGCTATTTAACGGTTCGTTGGTTGTTCAAACCCCTGGAGTGGCTAACCGGTGGAATGCAGAATATGGGCCGTGGAGACCTGGATACGACCATTCCCATACGCAAGTATGATGAACTGGGCGAGCTCGCGGCGGCATTCAATGATATGTCGGCAAAGATACGCGACCAGATCAAAGCCAAGCAGCAACTCCTGCTCGACGTGAGTCACGAACTGCGTTCGCCCCTGACTAGAACGAAGCTGGCAGCGGAATTCATCCCTGACGACAAGATAAAGCATCAGATTACAGCCGATCTGGACGAGATGGAATGGATGACCAATCAGATCCTCGAATCCGAAAGGCTCGCCAGCGAACGGGGCGGCCTGATTCTCGAGGACATCGATCTCTCGAAACTGGTCGCCGACCTCGTGACCACCTACGAGGGCAGCAGCCCGGGCGTCGAAATGACGGTCGGCGAATCCGTCCGTGCGTTGCTGGATTCGGAGCGGGTCAGGGCGCTGCTGCGTAACCTCATCGACAATGCACTCAAGTACTCGGGCGGGCAGGAGCGCCCCGTGAAAGTTGGACTGCATGCGGGGCCGGACCGCGTGTTGATCACGGTCGAAGATTATGGAGAAGGCATACCGGAAGATGACTTGCCGCTGATTTTCGAGCCTTTTTATCGCGTCGATAAATCGCGCCACCGCGGCACCGGCGGGTACGGTCTCGGGCTGAGTCTTTGCCGCAAGATCATGCAGGCCCATGGCGGCAGCATCGATGTAGAAAGCAGGGTGGGGGACGGAACGAAGTTTCTCCTCAGGTTCCCGATGCAACGCTGAAATTTCAGATTCGATCGAACAAGTTTGTTGACAATAACGGATTGTAGGAGGCGCGCCTCGCGCCGATTGATCGCGGCGGGGCGCCGCTCCTACGGGGACTTCGACGGCTTGCTCCCCAGCCTGCTTTTGATCGCGGCGGGGCGCCGCTCCTACAACACCGATTGCCCTATCGCGGCGGGGCGCCGCTCCTACAGGGTCACTGGGGGCTAGTGGCTCAGAATCTGGCTCAGGAACAGTTTTGTCCTGTCGTGCTGAGG
>JAHEIO010000001.1 GCA_024639325.1 Gammaproteobacteria bacterium | reverse complement strand
AGTGAGATGCATAGCCGGTGCTATGGATCGAATGAAGCCCAAGTTCAGCGGGGCCTGGACTAGCCAGCGCCGGGATAGGCGTTGCGGATGCAGGCTGTTTTTCAGTCAATACCATATTCCTTAGCATTGGCAGTCCTTAACAAGAATTTAAAGTCGCCTGGTGATAAATGCGGGCTCACCCGCATATTGCGCATGGGCTGGGTCAATAGACCTGGTAACGAATGATCTCGGCCTCGTCCGCGTCAGGCTTCAGCGCGGGAGATATGATCCCCGATCCCGTCAACAGCACGTTATCGCGATGGAGGAAGAATTCAAAAGCATCCTGCGTCACGACGTAGGTTCCGGATGAACTTTGGTCCTCGAACTCTATCCTTCCGTGGCGTGGGTTGATCCGCGCATGATGTCGTGAGATCCAGGGCTTGCCGATGACCAGATCGCACTCGTCGGCTCTTCCGATAATCAATGATTTACGCTCAGCACATCTGTATTCTACCCCGTCGTACTCGAGCGTGACTGATTTTCGGGGTTGGAGTAGTTGACTATCGGAATGGGATGAGGTGCCTATGGATACCACTTTGGTGCGCTCGGTTTCACCATGCTCTAAAAGAGTATATAACCTGGTCGATGCGGACTTGCCCTTGAGCGTAATGCTATCCAGAGCATGAAACCACCGTTTTTCTTCGCGCGGCAGCTGGTCAACGAAACTACCGCTGGCAAGGATTTCACCGGATTTGGCCAGAGACGCAAGACGGGCAGCCATGTTGACCGTGTCACCGTAAACATCTCCTCGAAAATTTATTATATGTCCCGAATGTATACCGACATGAATATCCAGCGGCGAGTCAGCCTGTTGCAACAACATCGCGCGCGCAGTCTTAAGAGCATTCGATGCATTCGCAAAAGAGCCCAGAACGTCGTCGCCTTTGGAGCTAATGAACACGCCGTCGTGTGCGAGCAACACTTCCTTCAACCCATCCAAACAAGCTCCAACCAAATTGAATGCACTGGAGTCTCCGATTTCCTCGTACAATGGAGTACTGCCGCTGATGTCGGCTAATAGAAGCGAAACCTCCTGCGTACTTTCGTTCACGATACTGCGTCGATCATGGATACGGAAAGTATTTTAATTCAGCCGTTGTCCGATCGGAACACCAAATCGAGGCGTTGGAGAGATCGCGCACACTTACGACACGAAATAGAATCAACGAATTCCATAAACCGCAGTCAACGATTACGCGCCAGCAGCGAAATCAACACGATGACTGCGCTCAGGATGACGACCGGCCAGGAACCAAACAGAACGAAGGGGTTGATTCCCCGGGCAGGTTGCACCTCAGCCAGCAGCACGGTCCGCTCGAACTGCGGTGTTCGGGCGACGACATTGCCGCGGTGATCGATTATCGCGGAAATACCCGAGTTGCCTGCCCGAATCATCGGGCGGCCGTTCTCGAGTGAGCGCATCCTCGCCATATCCAGCCTCTGGTGGGGCGCCAGCGAGTCCCCAAACCATGAATCCTCGCTGACATTGATCATCAATACGGCATTGCCCAGGGACCCTCGAATCTGATCCTGAAACGCGTCCTCGTAGCATATGCTGATGGCCGCACGAACCCCCGCGATGGTCAACTCTTCCTGGGATTGCTTCCATCCACTGAAATCGGACATCGGGATCCCGAGATGGTCGATGACCCATGCGAACAGGAACGGCAGCGGCAAGTATTCACCGAAGGGGACCAGGTGCTCCTTGCGATACATCGCGCGTTCACCCGTTACGGCAAGAACGCTGTTGTAGTTCTTTTCCACCCCGCTGTCTTGCAGCCTTTCGAGGATGCCGGTAACGAAGTCAGCCGGGTGAAGGTCCAGTTGCCGCCAGAATTCCTTCGGCAGCTGATCCAGATAGAACGGCAGCGCCGCCTCCGGCCAGACGATCAGGTCGCGATCGATCTGCCGTGCACTGAGTTCCAGGTACATGTTCAATATGGCTTCCTGCTGGGTGGGTTGCCATTTTCTCTCGAGCGGCACGTTGCCCTGGACGATTGCCACCTTGATTGGTTCACCCGCTGCCCGCACCGATGTGAACTGGCCCGCATTCCAGGCGGCCGCACAGATCAATATGAAAATCCCGACAAAAAGTGCGCGTCGTGTGCGTCCGTCGCTGGTGATAACGGCAACCAGGAGGCCGGAACAAATCGCGCTGAACAAGCTGACGCCGAACACCCCGAGCCATGGGGCCAGGCCAGACAGGAAGCTGTCGACCTGGCCATAGCCGAGACTCAACCAGGGAAAACCGGTAAGCACCCAGCCGCGGACCCACTCGACCAGCGTCCAGTACGCCGGAATGACCAATGTGGCCTTGACCGCGCTAGGCGTTCCGGAAATTCCTTGCATGATTCCGACTGCGGCGGGAAACAACGCCAGAAGCAAAATGAACAGCGTTACCGCCAGTCCGGCAAGTGGCGCCGGCATGTTACCGTACACATTCATACTGACATAAGTCCACGACACGCCGAGGCCGAACAACCCCACTCCGAAAGCGAGGCCGGTGAGAAAAGCGGAACGCGGCGACTCGCCAAGCCACAGATAAAACAGAACCGCGGGGCCGGCGATACCGATCCAGAACTGGTTGAATGGTCCAAACGACAACACCGTGGCGGCCCCGGCCCCCAGCGCAACAAGGAACGTGAGCAAAGCGGAGCGCTTCACGCCTGCCCGATCGTGCCGGTCTTGGTTACCCTGATGAGATGCACACGGCGGCTGTCCGCGTTCAAGATCTCGAATCGGATCGAATCCACCATGACGGATTCTCCCCTCCGGGGAATGTGGCCGAAACTCCTCACCACCAGTCCGCCTAGGGTGTCGTTCTTTTCGATATCAAAGTCCGAATCGAAATCGTGATCATCTTCGATATCACCAACGACCTGTTCCAGTACATCCTCAATGGTGATCAGCCCGGCCGCTCCGCCGTTTTGGTCCACCACGATTGCCATGTGGTTGCGGCGGGCCCGGAATTCGGCCGCTGGTTTTTCCATTTCGTCATGATGCTTCAAGCGTATGGCGCGGGAAAACCAAGCCGGGAAAGAATTTCCGTTTCCAGTTTCTCCATGGTTTGTGCCGCTTCTTCCTCTGTGTGATCGTAACCGCAGAGGTGCAGGATGCCATGCACCACCATGTGCGCCCAATGTGCATCGAAATTCTTTTGCTGGGCTGATGCCTCCTCATCGACCACCGCGGCGCATATCACGACGTCCCCCAGCACGCCCGGGGGTGAATGAGGGTCATTCGCGTAATCGAATGACAGGACATTGGTAGCCCGACGCACATTTCTGTACTTTTGGTTCAACACGGCGCCCTCGTCCCGATCGACAATTCGAATGGTCACCTCGGCATCTTCGCCAGACACCGAGGAAAAGGCCTCGTCGGCCCACCGAGACATGGTCCCGGGCCCGGGGATGCGCGCGCAAGAGCTGCATTGCTGGATATCTGTGGTCAGCATTTTTTGAAATCGGCGTCGTAGGCTTCGACAATTCTCTGTACCAGGGGATGGCGTACTACATCCTGAGGGGTAAAACGTGTTACCGAAATGCCATCTACCCGGTCAAGGGTTTCGATCCCATGGCGCAATCCGGAGACCGTTTCACTTGGAAGGTCGGTCTGGGTAATGTCCCCTGTAATCACGGATTTGGAACCAAAACCCATTCTGGTCAGAAACATCTTCATTTGCTGGGTCGTGGTATTCTGGGCCTCGTCCAGGATGACGAACGCGTTGGCCAGGGTGCGGCCGCGCATATACGCCAGCGGTGCCAGTTCTATGACGTTGCGTTCCAGCAGACGGGCGACCCGCTCGAAACCGAGCAGTTCATACAATGCGTCGTACAGAGGTCTCAGATACGGATCGACTTTCTGGCCGATATCCCCGGGCAGAAAACCAAGGCGTTCACCCGCCTCTACCGCCGGACGAACCAGTACGATGCGATCGATCTCATCGGAGATCAGCGCCTGTACGGCACACGCGACAGCCAGGTAGGTTTTACCGGTTCCCGCGGGGCCAACGCCGAATACAACATCCGTGGTCAGGATATCCCTGACGTAGTGATGCTGGCGCCTCGACCGGGGTTTGACCTGTTTGTTGGGCGTACGAATCTTGAGCCCGCCCTCCGTTTCCTCGCCATTCGAGACACTGCGCAAAATCCGGTAAACCGTTTCATCGTTCAGCGAGTCCTGTTCTTTGGTCTGGGCATAGAGTTCGTTGAGACTGAGTCTGGCCTGCTCGGCAGATTTCTCCGGCCCGCTGATGCTGAACAGGGGTCCGCGACTCGTTATATCGACGTCGAAGTAAGAAGCAATCTTCTTCAGATTATGGTCGAGCTGACCGCAAAGTGCCGCCAGACGCTGGTTGTCGGGTGGCTCCAGCGAAAAGGTCAGCGGTGTCGTCGTTTTCGAGGTCAAGAGTCGAGGCGCACCTCAACATCCCGTAGGTTCGAAATCGCTTCGAGTCGGCCGCGCAGAGAGTTCGGCAGCGCTTCGGTAATCTTCACGTCGGCGAAGCAACCGATCAATCGGGAAGGGCCGTCGAAATTCACCACGCGATTGTTTTCCGTTCTCCCTGAAAGCTGCCGGACGTCTTTTTTCGAGTGCCGGTCGATGAGAACGGTTTCCACTCTGCCTACCATGTTTTCGCTTATCCGCCTGGAGGACTGGTTGATCGCACTCTGCAGCATACGCAATCTATCCTGTTTCACCTCAACGGGAACCGTATCGGGCAGATCGGATGCGGGTGTGCCGGGTCGTGCGCTGTAAACGAAGCTGTAAGACTGATCGAAACCGATGTCCTCGATGAGCGCCATCGTTGCCCTGAAATCGGCATCGGTCTCACCGGGGAAGCCAACTATGAAATCCGACGACAGGCTCAACTGCGGCCGCTGCAGCCGCAATCGCCGCACCAGGTCCCTGTAGTAGTCCACCGTATAGCGCCGTTTCATCAATTCCAGTACACGATTCGAACCGCTTTGTACCGGCAGATGTAAATGGCCGACCAGCTTGGGGACATCGCCATAGACTTCAACGAGATGCTCACTGAATTCCAGAGGATGCGACGTGGTAAACCTGATCCGGTCGATCCCATCGATTTCCGCGATATAACGGATCATGAGCGCCAGATCGGCTTTGCATCCGTCAACCATCCGACCGCGATAGCCGTTGACGTTCTGTCCCAGAAGAGTGACTTCTCGAACGCCCTGCTCGGTGAGCTCCACCACTTCCGATATGACATCGTCGAAGCCCCGGCTGAATTCCTCCCCGCGTGTATAGGGCACCACGCAGAATGTACAGTACTTGCTGCAGCCTTCCATGATCGAAACGAATGACGTGACCGAGCCGGCCCTGGGGATTGGAAGCCGGTCGAACTTCTCCATTTCCGGAAAATCGATATCTACGGCGGGCCTGCGCGTCCGTTCCACCCCGCTAATGAGTTCCGGCAATCGATGCAGGGTTTGCGGTCCGAAGACGAGATCAACGTAGGGTGCACGTTCGAGGATCCCTTCGCCTTCCTGGCTGGCAACGCAGCCGCCAACGCCTATGATGACAGCGGGGTTCGACGCCTTCAGTTCCCGCCAGCGGCCGAGCTGGGAAAATACCTTCTCTTGAGCTTTTTCCCTCACCGAGCAGGTATTCAACAGCAGGACGTCCGCCTGCAGTGCGTCATCTGTGCGAACCAGCCCATGCGATTCCAGCAGATGGTCCGCCATACGCGACGAGTCGTACTCGTTCATCTGGCAACCGAAAGTCTGGATGAATAGTTTTCTTAACACAAATGGCAGGAAACGACCATTGACTATCGGTCGGTGAAGCTGAAGCTTACACTGTGGATGGCGGCGATTAAGGGTCTCAATAGGGCTCTTGTCAAACCTCTGGATGCCTAGTCTAGCCAGCCGGAGGAATTACCTCAACCCCAATCCACGGGATGTATATTCCCCGGTAGTCGAATTCAGCTTGTGATACGACGCAGCGCCAGGACACACCGTTCCTCAGATGATCTCGTCTAGGCCCTCCAGCAGCCTGTCCACTTCCTGCTGTGTGTTGTAGTGGACCATGCTAACCCGGATTACACCGGGGTTTCCGGGAATCCCCAGTGCTTCCACGCAGCGCAGCGCATAGAAATTCCCGCAACCCACAGCCACGTGGTATTTGGCCAGGTGGTCGGCCACATCGGAAACAGGCGTATTTGGAGTGTAGAAGGATATGGTGGCCGCGCGGTCTCCGGCGGAGGCATGGTCTTTTCCGATCAGGTGGACCTCGGGATTGCTGCGAAGATAATCCAGCAGTTTGTTGGCAAGCGCGGTCTCGTGGACGGTGAATAGATCGGACACATCACTTGCGCGTTTATGCAATTCCGGTTTCCTCTCAGGGAAATGATGGTCGTAAACCGTGTCGAAGTAGTCGATCACGCCGTTCAGCGCCGCAATCTGCGCGTGCTGCGGACCCGACGGATTCATACGATACCGCGGCGCCTGTTCATTGAAATAGTGGCTCTGCCCGGGCAGGCGCGACAGCGCTTCAGCATTGCCCCAAAGCACGCCCTGGTGCGTGCCAAATGTTTTGTAGGTGCTGAAAAGGATAAAATCCGCACCGAGTTCTGCCACATCTATCACTCGGTGCGGTGCGTATGAAACACCATCCGCGACAACAAGCGCGCCAACTTCGTGGGCGATTTTGCTGACCGCACGGCAGTCATTCATGGTCCCGACGATATTCGAGCAAAGGCTGAAACATACCAGCCTGGTCTTATCCGAAACGATTTGTTCCAGATCCCCGATATCGAGTTCGCCCGAGCCGGGGTCGATGTCCCACTGTCTGATCCGTACCCCGTCGTGCTCGAGACGCCTCCAGGCACCGATATTGGCCTCGTGGTCCTGGTTGGTCACGATGATCTCGTCACCTTCTTTCAAAAGTTCCCTCATCGCCTGTGCCAGCACGTAAACGTTCATCGTGGTTGACGGCCCGAGTGTTACCTCGTCCTCCCCGGCATTGATCAGTTCGGCAACTCTACGGTAGGCCATATCCATTTCCTCACCCAGCCGCATGGACATGGCCGAATAACCATAGGGCTGAACCTTGTATTCGGTGAAGCACCGGTGCAGCCAGTCGCTGACAGTTGCAGGTGCGTAAGACCCACCCGCGTTTTCAAAGAACGCCCATTTCGCGGTCTGTTCATGGCAAAAACAAGGAAACTGCCGGCGGCAAAATTCTACATCAAGCATGGTTTAGGTCCCGATCCGTGTCACTGGTGTCCTGCATCGTCTTTCGCAGGTGGTCGATCAGATCCACTTGCGTGACCAATCCATAGAATCTCGAGTCATCCGCAATAATCGCCACGTGGTCGCCCCGGAATACGGGCAGCAGCGACGAAATGGAGGCATTCGGATCGACCTTTTCGAGGCGCGTAATCATGAAATCCCGTACGGGATAGTCGAAATATTTACGGTTATCGTATACCGCCAGCAACAGATCGGATTCGTCAATTAATCCGACGATGCGCCCGCCCTCCAGCACCGGCAATTGTGACACATCGAACATTCGGATCCGTGTATACGCACTCAATAATGTGTCTTCCGGAGATACGCTCACCACCCCGCCGTCATCCGCGCGGTGCGTTATGAGGTCCCTCAGATCACCATGGGCCTTGCGCGGAACGAGGCCCCGGTCGAGCAGCCACGACTCGTCATAGGCGGTGGACAATACCCTGTAACCGCTGTCGCAAACCAGGGACACAACGCGTTTTGGCGTAGATTGCATCCTGCAATACTCCAACGCGGCGGCGAGATGGACGCCCGTAGATATCCCGCCGAGTATTCCCTCGAGCATCAGCAGTTGCCGTATTGCCGTGGACGCCTCGACGTCGGATACGGTGTACGTCGAATTGATCAGGTCCAGGTCGAGGTTACGGGGAACCGAACGACCTCCAATATCCTCAACCAGCGAAGAGCCCGGTCCAGGAACGTGGCCGGCGCCTTCAACCGCGGACGCGTATACCGAGCCTTCCGGATCAGCCAGAACGATTTCGACGGCGGCATTTACCTTTCGGAAAAAACGGGCGCATCCGCTGATAGTCGCTCCGGAGCCCGCGCCGCAAACGAAAGCATCCATATCCCGTTGCATCTGTTCCCACATTTCCGGAGCTGTACCCTCCTCGTGTGCGCGCGCGTTGGCCGGATTGGCTTGCTGGTCCAAGTAGCGGCTACCCGGCAGCTCGTCCGCCAATCGCCTGGCGATGCTCACGTAGTGTGCCGGATGGTCGAGATCGACATCGGATCTGGCCATGCGCACGTCCGCACCCATCGCCCTGAGTTGGAGCACCTTGTCCGGATTGACGCTCTCCGGCACGACCAGGACGAGCGCATAGCCCTTGCGGGCGGCGACCAGCGCCAGACCCACACCAGTATTTCCCGTAGTTGCCTCTATTAGGGTGTCACCGGGCGAGATCCATCCTTCGGACTCCGCCGCTTCGATCATTGCCCTGGCGCCACGATCGCTTATCGAGCCGCCGGGATTCCGGTTCTCGAGTTTCATGAATAGCTCGCATGGACCGGTATCGAAGCCGGTTATCCTGAGCATCGGCGTGTTGCCGATCAGGTGCAGCATCGACTCGATTGGATTCATCACCTAATCTCCTGTTTGGCGACGGGGCGGTCGCCCGTTCAAATCATGCGGGTTAGGGCTGCGGGAACCTCGAACGGCGTTCGATTTCATACAGCTCCAGATTGTTTCGTATGTAGGATCTGGTCGCATCGGTGCGAGGTTCATAGTCCCAGGATACGCTTTGCTTTACCAGAGACGGGATCACGGCGCGCCGCCGGCGTTGGCTCTCCAGAATGCGGGCCCTGATCCCGTCGACGTCCCAGCGCGACCGAATCTGTTGCCATATCGCATCGATGTTACCGACACCCGCCGGTCCGTTCGCTATGTTGTTCAGTTCGCGGGGATCAGCATGCAAATCGAAACACATCGGTGCATCTCCGTCACTGAGCACAAACTTTTTGGCACCCTTGCGAACCATGAAAATGGGCTCAACCGCGAGCTCGGCAAGATACTGCCCGATGACTTCATCGTGGCCGCGCGAACCTGACAACTGCGGCAGCAGCGAGCGGCCGTCCATAGTACATTGGTATTCGAAGCCTTTGCCGTCTGTCGCCAGCCCCACCATTGTGGGTAACAAGTCGACCAGAGACACCGCGCCTGCCGATCGTCCCGGTGAAAAACTGGACGGGGAACAGACCACGAGCGGAACTCGAGACGAGTGCTCGAACCACGACATCTTGAACCATAACCCCCGCTCGCCGAGCATATCGCCGTGATCGGCGGTAAAGACGACAACGGTGTCGTCTGCAAACCCGCTTTCCCCGAGCGCGTCCATGACCTCACCGATCTTTTCGTCGACATAGGATATCGACCCGAAGTACGCGCGCCTGGCATTGACTACCTGCTGATCGGAGATTTCGGCGCGGTCGATGCCGATCAGGTCGCGGATTCTGGCGGAATGGGCGTCGACGGGAACGTCAGACGCCCCGACCTGCGGCAAATCGATGGCGTCGCCGTCATAGAGCTGCCAGTAACGGGGCCGGGTAATGTAGGGATCGTGCGGATGAATATACGATACCAGCAGGCAAAAAGGACCGCCGTCGTTGTCCCTGGCCCTGTCGTACAGATACCGCCTCGCCTGGAAGGTGACCTCGTCATCGTAGTCGAGGTTATTGGATCTGATGCAGGTACCCGCCTCTCTGACCACATCCATGGTGTGGAACCATTCGTGAACTTTTTCCGGCTCATCCCAGCTAGGGGTCCAAGTGAAATCCGCGGGATAGACATCCGTGGTCAATCGCATATCGAAACCGTGCATCTGGTCCGGTCCGCAGAAATGCATCTTTCCCGATAAACAGGTGTGGTAACCCAGGGCGCTCAAGTAGTGCGCAAACGTAGGAATCTCGGAGGACAGTTCGGCTGCATTGTCCCAAGCGCCGACGTTTGAAGGCAGGCAACCCGTCATCATCGAGTACCGGCTCGGCGCGCAAAGCGGGAAATTCGTATAAGCGGCATCGAACACCACGCCGCGTTCACAAATATCATCGATGTGCGGGGAATGGACCACAGGATGCCCGTACGCAGGCAAGAACTGCGGCGCCAGTTGATCGACCATGATCAAGAGAATATTTGGTTGTGAGTTCGACATGCCACTATTCCTGGATTTTTTTGACGACATCAAGAACTTTCCCACTGCGGGTTCCGTCAAATTGAGACGACACCTTTGTGGTCAGTGCATCAGTCACGCTATCGAAGGCTGTTTGAAGCTATTGCGGGCGACGGGGTGATCAGTGATGTACGCACGGCGACGAACAAAGGGTTGGTGTTGGGGGAATTAGGTTTTCAAAAATGGGGTTGCGGAATCGACAGGCAGGCGAGTTCGACACCAAATACGTGGCCCGAAAACCAATAATACTTGGGGCGCTTGGTCTGAATTATTACACTGGCCCTAAAATCAGCATCAATTATTCGCACCGACCTGCGCCATTGCGGCCACGGCGGTACGTAACTGTTCCGCATGCGGATTGGACATTTCGTTCGAATCGATTATCTCGGCGGTGGGGATGTCTTTGCTATAGTAAGCGGAATTGTAGTCGTCACGCACCTTTATTACGGAGCCGTCGACGCTAACGCCGGCGAACATACCTTTGGTTCGTGCGAAGGCCTGAATGTCCGCGGTTTGGGCTTTAGCCCCGACTCCAATCGGCCCCGCGGCGACACTGGTATCCAGCCCCAGTTTGAACGATGAGTCCAACAGGCTGTCCATTCCTCGCTTGCTCATGACCATCAACACGATCTCCGACACGCCGCCCCCGGCCTGTAGCCCGATACTGCCTGAACCCATAGTATAAAATGCGGGATAGCTCCACTGGTTGCCACTTTGCCTCTTCAGCAACACACCGCTGCCGCCGGCGCCTCCCACGATCAGTGCGGCCCTGCCGTGCTTCGGAATGATCAGCACGCCCTCGGCTTTGGCCAGGTTGGCGTGAAGGAAGGACATATTTGGATCGTCCGTAAACATCTTGGCGGTTATGGTTGCATCCTCCACGAGTTGTCGTGATCGTTCTACGGCCCCGGTGTCGGCGATCGTTGAATTGACTATCACGGACGCACTGATCAGCAACGTACCCACGAGCAGGTTCTTCATCAACTAACTCCAAAAATTTACGAATTTGGGGGTGGTGTCGTGTCATATTAACATGAGCAGCCGCAGGTCGGCCAAACGCATGGTACTATCCCGGAAGGGTGAACTTCGCGATAAGCTCAAGACCCTGTGACCGGACGGCGCCACCCACATCCCGTTGGGCAGCGCGTCAACAAAATGCGTTGGCTGCCCGGGGCTTGTTTGGTTATCATCCGCCTGTCCAGCACTGGGTTCAAGCCTTAGCGAGTCTCAATGGTTTGGCAAATATATTTCTTCACAGCCGGTTGCCTGTTTGTTGCAGTCGCGATGTTCAACAGCGGCAGTGCGGCCGGCCCCAAGCCGCAAACAGAGCTGGAACAGATCTATTATGATATTGGTGTTATCGGATACTGCGGATTGTCCAGCGATGCGGTATCAAATGGATTCAACAGGCAGCTCAGGGAACTTATGGAGCGTGACAAGATCACTGCCCGGCGCCGTCAAGATGCGCAAAACCGGGCCCTGACAATGGTGGAATGGGAATGGGACAACCGGGGACTGGGTGGGTTTCGAGGATGGTGCCGCAGCGATGGAGAGGCGGCGGTAGAGCGGTTCTCGAATTAATACGACTTGCTGCAAAATGGGGTTATTAGAAGAATTTGAAGTGACCGCGGGAATGCGTTGACCCTATTCGCCAATCAGTTGAAATAAGAAACTATTGACATAAGAAACTACGGTTACCGTGTGGGTGCAGCGTACAGGCTAACTCTTACGCCACATCTCGAGCCAGAGATACTTCACCAGCTTCATCCCGGTGGGGAGGAATTTGAAATGAGTCGTACCCCAGGATCGCGGATTTTCCGTGGTTGGAAACTCCGTCCGTTTGAGCCTGAACTTGTATGACCGAATCACCATCTCCAGATCGATGGAGAGGCCGGTATCCAAGGGATCTATTCGCCTGAAGCCGATTACGCTGAACGCTTTTACGCCGTGCAAAACGTCGCGTACCAGATATCCTTCACGACGCCACAACAATGCCGCCAGGTAGGCCAGCATGAGTACAGACCATTTTCTCGGCTTCAAGAACTTTCCGTCCTCCTCGTTCTTGCCGCCCGCCACGTTCCGGCTCGCAATCACCAGATCGTAATCCTGCTCCAGCAGGGGCCTGAACTTCAGTACGTCCTCGACCGGCAGGGTACCCTTGGGGAAAAACACCACAATCGCATCGCAGCTGGACAGCCTCACGGCGTCGATGTATGCCGCATTCAATCCCGGCTTCGTCTGCCGATGCACGCGTATTCCGCGTGACTCCAGATAGTCGATGGTCCCGTCGGTGCTTCCCGGGTCGACGGCATACACCTCCTCGAAGTCTTCCAGGGGCAGATTGGGCACATCCATCTTGCAACCCTCCAGCTCGTTCGACACGAGCAGACACAACGAAAGCCTCATTCCGGCGGGCTCCCTTGCACGGCCCGATTTGCCGCCTCGATAGCCTGCGCCACCGCAACATCCGAATTCATGTGCTCCCAGGTTCCCCAGCGGCCGAGTCCGGTGATCTGGTGCTGACCGGCCCATTCGAGTACACCATTGATGGCATCCGGCTTCGCCGTCGTATTGATGGGATAAGCGTACTCGTTCCGGTAGCGAAAGCCCGCCTCGGCGTCCGCCCTTTTACTGTTGGTTTCCGTCCAGTAGCCGCGGCTTCCGCCGCTGAAATTATTTCGGCAAAGAATGCGGTGATAAGGTACCGACTCGTCAGGGTCATAAACCCAGTGCGCTGTCGTCGCCAGGGTCTGCTCTCGGTAGTCGACGTCTATGGACGCGTACTCGAGTCGTTCGATCCGTGACCGGACCGGTGCCGGGATTCCCGCAATCCCGGGCCATACCGTCCACGGGATGCTGCTGATGATCGTGCCGGCGCGGAGATTGTCATTCACCGTCATTGTGGGCAGGTCGATCTTGTTCACCGGCGTCGAAAGTAGCAGCCTGTTCTGCAAGGCATCGCCCATTCGTTTCCACACTTCACCGTAACCAAAATTCTTTGGATACAGAAAAACTCCGTGCGCCGGGATGGTGCCGTGGGCGCTGCTGTCCAGGCAGCTCTTCAGCGTCTGTCGGAAGGACACATCCGGCAGTTTGTGCAGCCAGTATGTTCCAAGCGCATTGAGATCAATGGACCAGATTTTCCGGTTGTACGGCAGCATGTACTCTTCTGCAATGCGCTCCCCCAGCTTCCAGCTGATCCACTTCTCGAAAGACTCCGGCATCGGTTCTCCGCGCACGCACCCGGCCTGCGCGACCGATTCCAAGAAGTCCAGACGATCGTCGACGCCAAGCTGCCACAGATTCGATTCGATGGGATAGCCGATCTCCGTCCCGCGAATCCTGATCGTCGATACGCGCCGATGCTCCTGCCAGTCGGCGCGGGGCAGAAACCGAAACAGCAGGTCCAGCACTGGCTGTTGCTTGACGTCCAGAAAGTGGCCGCCGCCGATGTCCAGCGGGGAACCATCCACATCCCGGCTTCTACACAGACCGCCCGCAGTGGCGTTCGCTTCGAGCACCACAAAGGAATTTTCGCCGAGCGTATTGAGGGTATGCGCGAATGCGAGTCCTGTGGGCCCGGCCCCCAGGATTACATACTTGTACTCTTTCATCGACCGGAAATGTTTCCCCTGACAAAGATCACCGCGTGGCGGGAGATACGTGTTAGACGGCGTCTGATATTAAAGAACCCCCAGAATCCCGACGAGTTCTGATTGCTCTCTTACCTCGAAAACAGAGCTACAACTCGCACCCATGGATTTCAAACAAGCGGACCTCTGGTTGTTGCGATCTACCCAGATGCTATAGAAGCGCTTCTTCGGGAATTGCTGACGAGCCCGTCTCGTTTCCGGAACCCGCAGATGAGAATTGAGCCCGCCCATGAATACGAACGGTTGCAATACTACACTTTTCTCCGGGCGGCATACACAGTCCACGTTTTCCTCGACCACGAGCTTGTAGCGGCGGCTCAGGTCGGGGTAGTTGAGACCGATCGACGGCATTCCCCAAGCCAGGGGATTGTTAATGGTGATGCGCTCATTTTCTCTCAGCGCTCCGGAGATTGCCGCTTTATCGACCAGCGTCCTGATCGGCATGAATACCGGGGCGTCGTAATGTTCCGTGAAATTTCGCACCGCGTCGTGCTGCCGGGTCTTTGCATAGTATGGAAACAGCACTTGGGCATTGAGCACGATCGATACCGCAACCGCTGTGGCGGCAATCACCGAGCCGCGATGCCGCTCGTTGTGCCGCTGCAAAAACAACAATCCGGCACACAGCAGAAGATACGGGAACAGGTAGTATCTGGTATAGCCCGCATAGCCAAGGGACGTTGCTTCCAGGTAGTTAAACGCCTGGTAGAACAAGATGCCGCCAAGCAGCATCAGCGCGCTCGCCCTCCGGGTCCCGCCGAACACGTTGAATACCAACCAAGACAACAGGACGGCAGACAGCAGCAGGCCGCCCCAACCGTAGTGAAAATCCAATTGATAATAGGTTTCGACCAGCTTGTCGATAGTGATGAACTGATCGGGCCCAACCATTCTGAACGGACGCTCACCGGCATGTGAGCGGATCGCATAGTAGACGAGGAAAGGCGCCGCAGCCGCGACGCCGGTGACGACGGTGCTAAATACGTGGCGAGGCCCGAATCGCCATGGCCTGCCGGAAAGCCAGATTATGGGCAGCATGAAGATTGCGGCCTCCTTGATGACGGCGGCGAATCCGATCATCAGCATAGCGGTGCCTGTCCGGGCCGGCTCTTCACCGAAACGCATGTGGTGCTCGATCGCGAGCAATACGAATATCAATGACCAGGGTTCGAGATAAGACGACGTGAAGTAGTACGCGACCTCAGCCTGAAAAAAGAACGCCGCTGCGACCGGGGCTATGGACCAGTCGGGCCAGCGTCTGACGATCAGCGGTCTCAGCACGAGGAGCCACGCCAGAATACCGAAGGCATTGGCAAGGCGCGCCGCATTGAGCATCGAATTCCATCCGTAATTTTCGGCCAGGTGAAAAAACGGCGCTACAAGGAATCGCCCGGCACCCGGATAGCGCACAAGGTAGTGTGGCGCGACTTCGGTGTAAGACCAGGCTAGAAAGAACATAAAGGCAGCAAGAAGCCAGATGCGCACCCAGCCCAGCAGCATGCAAAAAAACAGAGTCAGCAGGATTCCCGACAACTCCCAAAGATGGTCCCTGACGAAATAGTAAGTGGCCCGATCGATATCGAGGTGAAAGTGCTGATCTCCGACATAGGGAAACTCCTGCTCCCAGGTCAACGCGAGAAGCGCGAACACGGGGAATGCAGCCGACAATATTGCGGCCACCGCAGCGGGGTAGCCGTCGCCCCGAATACCCTGAAAAAAAGTTTTCAGGGGTCTCGGTTCGACGCCAATTGCGCCGGGGATGGTGACCACCACGATGAACACCAGGAGAGCCGTCCACACTGGAATGCCTGCATCATCGAGCTGCAGCCAGTTCCCCGTTGTTATCAGCGACAACAATACGAAAACGCCCAGGCCCTGCCACCGGGTCATGCGAATCGATGCCTGTCCAAACCGGCGGCCCAGTTCCACGATGCGGGGGGCCGACCAGGACCATGCCAACATCAGGAGCACCGGCAGCAGAAACGCCACGGGAACCGCGACCCAATTTCTCACCCGGGCATGCTCCACATAGCGTTCGGCGAATCCGCCCTGGTAGACCAGATAGGGATCGGGACCGTCCCGGGTTACATACAGACCGCCGTCCCGGAGCACGGCGCCGCCGATATCGTTCGCAGGTTTGAGTTTGCCGGCGAGTTCCTGGGCGGACCAGCAGGTAGACCTGAACAGACTGTCAAGGCAGAGCGAATTGAGAATAATCGTCCGCGGCCGGTAACCAGGATCGAGCCGCAGGTTCAGGATCGGCGGGCCCGACCAGACACGGGTAGCTCTCCTGTCGGCACTGAATCTTGAACCGGTAAATAACAGGGTTTCTTTCTCGTTGAAGCCATGACCGGTATCGATATAGGCGGTGAGCCCCTTCGGCGCATGCGCCGCGTATCCCACGGTGATTCTGAGAGGCAGGAAAAGATCGTTCTGCATCACCCAGTAAACAAGGATGCCGGTCGTTACGAACAACAAGCCGAATTTTATCCGGGATAAACGCAAGGTTTTCGAACCGCCCGAAAAAACGCTAGCCCGCATTTCTCGCCAGGATTCCGAGCTAGGGCGCAGGACGGGCGTCGATCAACGCCGGGCTGCAGTGAGATGCATAGCCGCAGCTATGGATCGAATGAAGCCCAAGTTCAGCGTGGCCTGGACCAGCCAGCCCGGGGATAGGCGTTACCGATACAGACTGTTTTTCAGTCAAAAGCGAATAATCCATCATTGTAAGTCCTTAGCAAAAATTCAATGCCGCCTGGTGAGAATTGCGAGCTAGTGTACAAACCCACGGGGCGGAAACCCATAAGTAAATGCCTAAAGGTTATACTTCCGTGAACCAAATTTCTGGGCGCGTGCATTGAATCCGCTTAATCGCGTCGCCGTTGCACTCGGACTCGACAATACGACGGCCACGCTCGAACAGCTGCATAAACTCGAAGGCTGGATTGGCCTTGCGGAGATCAGGCTCGACCTGATGGATGAGTTTGACCTCGAGCAGCTAATAACTCGTTCACCGTGCCCACTGGTGGTGACTTGCCGCGCGCCCCGCGAAGGCGGCAGTTTTGTCGGCACCGAATCCGAGCGCCTCGAAATTCTCAGCGCAGCGAGTTCGCTTGGATGCGCATATGTGGACATCGAATGGGACTGCGTATCGAGCTTCCGCAATTACGGAGAGTCCACAAAGGTGATTGTCTCACGACATTTTCATGATTCGATGCCGGGGGACCTGTGGACTCAATACGGCGAAATGCGCCGCCAGGCCGACGTGGTCAAACTCGTGGGATTCGCCCGGCAAACTCTCGACACGCTGCCCGTAATCGAATTGATCGTAAAAGCGGATAGCCCGGTGATCGCGATTGCAATGGGTGCGGCCGGCCTGATTACACGCCTGATCGCCCCTTGTTTCGATTCATGCCTCCTAACCTATGCCGCCGCCAACCCGGAGGCAGGAACGGCCCCGGGGCAGATCGGCGTACACGAAATGATCAATCATTTCGGCGTCGACAGGGCTGGATCCGACACACCTATCGAGGTGCATCTGTATTGTGATCCACGTAAGGAATCGGCTGCAATGGAGATATGCCGGGGTGATGGAGCGCGTCTTCACGTACCCGCACGGGTGGACCGCGGTCACATCGGACTGTTGCGCGGGGCGCTCGAGGAACTGACTCCCCGTATTAGCGTTTCACTGTTCGAGACGGATTAGACCGCATGTTGCACCAGTTCGGTCCTGATTGTTTAATTTCCCATTTATGTTGCTGTTGGATGCGCCGAAAATTGAAGCACGCTTGCCCCCGTGTTCGGGTATTTCCGGCTGATCACAACGTCAAAATGAAAAGACAGGCGCTCACCAACGCTACAACTATCCAACCCGCCGCGACGTCTTTTCCACACGCCGAATGTTCTTCGTAATCGTTATAGTCTCTGAATTCGTCATTTGTCATTGCTCTGGTCTCCTTGCAGTCTAAATTTTCCGCTGTTGAGAGCATGATCTCAGAACTTTGCGCCTCGAAAATGTGGGAATCACCACATGAAACCGCCGTGACAGCGGTGAATTTATGCGAAATGTGAAAAATTACCGGGCGGGTTCCGCCAGTCCATCCTGCGCCTTTAGCGGGCTAGCCCGCATTTCTCACCAGGCGGCTATAGAATCTCGTGAAGCGCGGCAAACATTGAGGTCTAAGGATTTGTCCAAGAAACAGTGTATCTTGGAAACGCCTATCCCGGCGCTGGCTGATCCAGGCCCCGATGTACTTGGGCTTCATTCGATCCATAGCTACGGCTATGCATCTCACTCCAGCCCGGCGTTCATCGACACCTGTCCTGCGCAATCGCTCGGGATCCTGGTGAGAAATGCGGGCTAGCCGATTTTCCGCAGGCGCTCGCGCAAACGGTCGATTTCTTCTATCAGATCCAGGGCGAGCGCAACGCCCGGCAGATTCAGCTCAAGATCCCTTTGCAGTCTCGTTGCCCTAATCGCGCGTTTGACGTTGACACCCGTAAATCGATAGGTCACATCGGTTCGGCTTACCGGGGTCAGAATGCCCTCTTCGACCATGGATACTATCGTCTCGCGCCTGACCGAGCAGCTTTGGCAAAGCTCGTCCACGGTCAGTTCCATTGATTCGTCCAACACCACGCCTGTCAGAATTTCGTTCTTTTTCATCATTTCCTATACGCCCAGGTTCTGCCTCGGATCGAAATCCATCTCCTGCTTCATTTGCTCGTACATATGCCTGGCTTTTTCGCTGTCCGCCGGCGGCAACACAACACGAAGGGTGACGAAAAGATCTCCCCTCTTCTTGCCCGGGATTCCCCGGCCGGCAAGCCGCAGTTTGTCGCCCTGCCGGGACGAGGGCGGTACTGCGACTACGACCCTCCCCTCTGGGGTGGGCACCCGGATCTTTGAGCCAAGCGCGAGTTCCCAGGGCGCTACCGGAACGTCGACGTAAACGTCCCGCCCCTCCGCCCGGTACAACTTGTGGGTTCTGAACTGCACCTCGAGATACAGGTCGCCCGCTCTTCCACCGCCCGCGCCCGGGTCGCCCTGGCCTGCCAGGCGAATATGCTGGCCCGATATCACGCCTTTGGGAACGCGGACATTGAGCGTCCGCTCGCGGGTCCTGATGTGACCCGACTCGTCGACATAGGGTGCCTGCAGGGTAATCTGGCGGGCAGTTCCTGCGTACGCATCCTCGAGGTCGATCAATACCTTGGCATGGTGGTCACTACCGCGCCCGTCAAACCCATACGCACTTCTGCTGCCGCCGGACTGCCCGCGCCCGAACAGCGACTCGAAGAAATCACTGAACGCCGACGCCTCGCCGCCGCTGAACTCGAAGCCCGCATCCCAGTCCGGCGGGGGCCTGAATTCCTGGCCGGCCTGCCATTGACTGCCCAGCTGATCGTATGCCGCCCGCTTCTCCGGGTCTTTGAGAACTTCATAGGCCTCACCTACGGCTTTGAATTGCTCCTCCGCATCCGTCTCCTTACTGACATCAGGATGATATTTACGGGCCAGGCGTCTGTAGGCCTTTTTGATCTCGTCCTGTGTAGCGTTTTTGTCTACACCGAGAGTCTTATAGTAATCCTTGAATTGCATAGCTGTTGCGAGTCGATTTAGTGGGAGTGCAGATACCTGATCTATGTGGGGTTTGGCGCATCAAATGCCAAGCTGTTCGAACGCCGCCCGGCGTGCGAAATCCACATCACGGCAGGCTTAAAAAATGCAACCTCACAGCTGGATGGAATTTGCTTCAGCATGCCATGCGGCCGTAAGCCGCCCCGCGTCTATTTTCAACCAGTTGTATCGGTCGACCGACTTGACGTTGACTTCGAACATCTTTGACTGCCGCAGGATGGTCATTGGTACCGTAATCCCGGCTTCACCCAGCCCCCACATCGTTCTGTAAAACCCGGCCATGCCCGAAACCGGCGCCTGACCCACTTTGAGGATGATGTCATCGGCGCTCAATCCGGAGCGGGCCGCGGGGCTGTCCTCGGCAACCCGCGTGACGAAAACCCGACCTCGGTGTTCCTCCGTGTATACCCCGACCCAGGGGCGTCTCGGCTTCGGATCTCTCCCGGTGGTGACGAGAGAATCCAGTATGGGTTTCAGGATGTCTATCGGGACGAACATGTTACCCGGACCAGTATCCGTGCCCGGAACGGCATCACCAACGATGAGCGAGCCGATTCCCACCAGCGTGTTGCCCGGACCGAGCAAAGCGCTACCGGAGAACAAGGGGTGGGGGGGCGACACGAATATGGCATCGTCCAGCAGGTATTCCCAGTATCCCGGAAACTCTCGACGATCGACCACCGTTGCGGGTCGAACCCCTTCCGGGCCACCACTGCTGATAGCCAAAACGGGATCACCGGTTTTGAGGTTTGCGGATCTGCCAAATTCCAGTTTTGACACATCCAGCGGTTTGTTCGCCCTCACCAACCCGAAACCGGTGGCATGATCGTAGGCCACTATTCTGGCGTCGGCTTCCACTCCATCCCGGGTCCGTATCGACACCGATGAAGCCTCTAGAATAAGGTAGCCGATAGTCAGGACCAGACCGTCGTCATCGATCACCACGCCGCTCCCCGTCCGCTCTGTTCCGAGAGTGGAAGCGGTGCGTGCGTCGGATGGCACGATCGAACGTACCGCCACGATTGCGGACAGCACCTGTTGCGGCGATTGCTGTGCGCCGGCCGGAGCAATCATGGTGCCCCAGATGACCATGCAGACTGTATAACGATACCGAATATCGAACATTTACTTGCGAACTCGTTTCACCACCGACCCAAACATCATACACCAGTGGCGACCCCACCCGGGCCAGCCCCGGCCAATAAAAAACACGGCACAAAGAGACTTATGATGCCACCAAAACAATTAAACTGTATATTGCGCCGAGGCGACCGGGTTCGTAATACAAAGCTTTCCTGCCAAACACACCGATTTGAGAGGGTTTATCAAATTTTCAGTTTGTCCTGCAGGTGGGCCTGCCTCGGATGATGAGGCAGTATTCAGGTTATGGGCATGACAACTAAATGATCAAGGTTGACTGTGTTTCGAAACACTTTGGTGGCCTCAAGGCCGTAGACAATGCGAGTCTGGAAATCGCGCAAGGGTCCATTACAGGTTTGATCGGGCCGAACGGTGCGGGTAAAACCACGCTTTTCAACACCATCGCCGGCGTCTACAAACCCACCCGAGGATCCATCCTTCTCGACGGCGAAGACATTACCGGGCTGATGCCCCACGAACTGTTCCACAAGGGCCTGCTCAGAACCTTCCAGATTGCCCACGAGTTTTCCAAGCTGACCGTTCTGGAAAATCTCATGGTGGTACCGTCGGGTCAGACCGGGGAAAATCTCGTTGGCGCCTGGTTTCAGCGCCGGCAGGTCGGACTCGAAGAGATCGAGACCCGCAGAAGAGCATACGAGGTCATCGAATTTCTGAACCTGCCGCACGTGGCGGGGGAACTGGCGGGCAATCTTTCCGGGGGCCAGAAAAAACTGCTGGAACTTGGACGGACCATGATGGTCGATGCCAAGGTCGTTTTGCTCGACGAAGTCGGTGCCGGCGTGAATCGCACACTGCTGAAAGATGTTGGTGACGCAATCCTGCGCCTGAATCATGAACGGGGCTACACCTTCTGCATGATCGAGCACGATATGGATTTCATAAGCCGTCTCTGCAACCCTGTAATCGTCATGGCCGAGGGCGCTTTACTCACCCAGGGAACGGCCGAAGAGGTCAAATCCAACGAACAGGTCATCGAGGCGTATCTGGGCCGGGGCCTGAAAAACCGGCAAAGTGCCGGAGAAAAAAGCGCCGGAGCCGGAGTGTGACCTATCTTGTAGGTGAAAGCATGACCGGCGGTTACGGGGGTGCGGACATCCTCAAAAGCTGCACCATTGGAGTAGACAAGGGTGAGATTGCGGTAATAGTGGGGCCCAACGGCGCCGGCAAATCAACCGCGATGAAGGCCATGCTCGGGCTTCTGCGGCTGCGGGAGGGACGGGTCGCCCTCGATGGTAAGGATATAACCAGACTGACGCCGCAGGCCAGGGTCGCCCAAGGCATCGCTTTCGTGCCACAGACCCGGAACGTGTTCATCAGCATGACGGTGGAAGAGAATCTCGAGATGGGTGCGTTCCTTCGCAAAGACGATATTTCAGAAACCATGGATCAGGTATTCGAGCTATTCCCCATCCTCAAGGAAAAAAGGCGCCAGGTCGCAGGTGAACTTTCAGGCGGTCAGAGGCAGCAGGTCGCAGTCGGCCGCGCATTGATGACCCATCCCTCGGTGCTCATGCTGGACGAACCCACGGCCGGTGTCTCGCCGATAGTCATGGATGAACTTTTCGATAGAATCCTGGAAATCCGGCAGGCGGGTATCGCCATACTCATGGTGGAGCAAAACGCCCGTCAGGCACTCAATATCGCCGACAAGGGCTACGTGCTCGTGATCGGAGAAAACCGACACACCGATACCGGCGCCGCCCTGCTGGCGGACCCCGAGGTTCGCAGATCGTTTCTCGGGGGTTGAGGCATTGACCTTTCTGACCGAACCGTTGAACGCACTGATACTGCTGGCGAACTTCGTCTTAATGCCGGCGCTGTCCTACGGCTCACAGCTCGCACTGGGTGCGCTGGGCGTCACGTTGATCTTCGGGATCCTGCGATTCGCCAACTTCGCCCACGGTGAGATCATGGCCTTCGGCACCATGGTGACCATCCTGGTAACCTGGGGACTGCAGTCTTTCGGAGTATCGCTGGGCCCACTGCCCACGGCGCTGCTGGCCATGCCGGTGGGCATCGTTGCGACGGCGCTGTTTTGCATCGTCACGGACCGGGTGGTTTACAGGTACTATCGCGACAGCAAGAGCCCGCCGGTTGTCCTGGTCATCGCGTCGGTCGGCGTAATGTTCATCATCAATGGAATCGTCCGATTCATAATCGGCCCCGACGACCAGCGTTTTGCCGACGGTGAGAGATTCATTGTCAGGGCGCGGGATTTCAAGGAACTGACGGGCATGAGCGAAGGATTGACTATCAAGGTTTCGCAAGGTCTCACCATATGCGTCGCGGTCATGCTCGTCATCGCGCTGTTCTGGTTCCTGCAAAAAACGCGAACCGGCAAGGCCATGCGGGCGTTTTCGGACAACGAGGATCTGGCGCTGCTGTCGGGCATCAACCCGGACCGGGTCGTGCTCGTAACGTGGATCATTGCCGCCAGTCTTGCAACCATCGCCGGTACGCTGTACGGCCTCGACAAGAGCTTCAAACCGTTCACCTATTTTCAGCTCCTGCTGCCCATCTTTGCGGCCGCCATCGTCGGCGGAATAGGACAACCCATTGGCGCCATCGTCGGCGGTTATGTCGTGGCGTTCTCGGAAGTGATGCTGACTTACGCCTACAAGAAATTCCTGGTGTATCTGCTGCCGGAAAGCTGGCAACCGGAGACGTTGGTCCAACTGCTGTCCACCGATTACAAGTTCGCGGTGTCGTTTCTTATCCTCGTCGTGGTGCTGCTGATCCGGCCTACCGGTATCTTCAGGGGTAAGGTTTTGTGAACCACCGCGTCCGGGCTGGGTTTTCCTTTGCCGTTATGGCGGTGTTGCTGGCGTTCGTCGGCTTCAGCCAGTCATGGTCGGTGGCGCTGGCCATCCTGAATCTCTGTTTGATCTCTGCAATCATGGCGCTTGGCGTCAACATCCAGTGGGGATACGCCGGATTGTTCAATGTCGGCATCATGGGCTTCGCGGCGCTTGGCGGCGCCGCGGCGGTGATCGTCTCCAAGGCGCCGGTAACCGAGGCCTGGCGGGCCGGCGGCGGCTACCTGTTGGTGGCGCTGCTGGTGTCCGTCGGTACCGTAGCGGCCGTGGTGTTCTTGCATCGACGCCTGCCGAGGGGTCCGGCCACCGTTCTGGCCATTACCATGACGATAGTGGCCGGTTATTTCGCCGCACGCTTTTTCTATGAGCCTGGCGTCAGCGCTATAGAGGCGGTAAATCCTGCCAAGACGGGATATCTGGGCGGACTCGGACTGCCAATCATCCTCTCCTGGGCCGTGGGCGGCGTGTTTGCTGCGGGGGCAGCCTGGATCGTGGGCCGGGTTGCGCTGGGACTCAGATCGGACTACTTCGCAATAGCGACCCTGGGCATTTCCGAAATCATCATCGCGCTCATGAAACACGAGGACTGGCTGACCCGGGGCGTCAAGAACGTGACCGGTCTGCCGCGTCCCGTACCCTACGAAGTGGACCTGCAATCCTCGGAATGGTTTATCTCGATGATCGAAAGCCTGAACGGCGGCGCCCTGTCCACGCTCAGCGGCGACGCCCGTGCCGATGCGCTGCATAAGCTTGTGATCGACGGATCCAGCATTTTCGTCAAACTCTGTTACGCAGGACTGTTCCTGGCGGTACTCGCTTTGATACTCGGCCTGAGCATGCGGGCACTCCATTCGCCCTGGGGGCGGATGATGCGGGCCATACGTGACAATGAAATTGCGGCAAGTGCAATGGGAAAGAACGTCACCGCGCGGCACCGGCAGGTCTTCATCATCGGGTCCGCCGTGGTGGGGATCGCCGGCGCGATGCTGACCACACTCGATGGCCAGTTCACCCCGGGGACCTATCACCCACTGAGGTTTACATTTCTAATCTGGGTGATGGTCATCGTCGGTGGCTCGGGTAACAATCTGGGCTCCGTGCTCGGGGCTTTCGTGATCTGGTTCTTCTGGATCGAAGCGGAACCGCTCGGTCTCTGGCTCATCGACACCGGCACGGCCTGGATGGATGAGGACAGCGCGCTAAGGAACCACTTGCTCGAAAGCGCCCAGCACATGCGCCTGTTGACCATGGGCGTCATCCTGCTCCTGGTAATGCGCTTCAGTCCCGGAGGTATATTGCCGGAAACCGTGAGACATACGGAGAGCGACGCGAAACCGCCGGATTAGCCCGGCACTTTCGTACCGGGCTGCGTGTGTCTGTCCCTGGTCCGACCGAATGTCAGTGGATTTTCATGGTCTCGAATTTTCCATCCTTGACCATGAGCTCCTTGTAGGACCCGAGCACCTCGCCGACCTCATTGAGTTCGACATTGGTTGCGCCGACATAGTCGATATCACCGCCGCCGGCGAGGATTTCAAGACCCTTGGCCAGTTCACCCGGCATGATCTGTTCGCCCGGCGCATTGGCCACCATCATGATCTTGGACTGAACGGCCGCACGATCCACGGAACCGGCCGCCTGGGCGGCCAGTGCAATGAGCGCACCCGCGTCGTAGGATTCCGGCCGGAATGGACCGTCGCCATCCACACCGTTTGCCTTGGCGTATTCCAGAAATTTTGCTGCGCCCTCGGATGCACCGCCCGGCAGGGTACCGATCGCGCCATTCAGATCTTCACCGATTGCCTCGATCAGCGAATCGCCGATCATGCCGTCGCAAAGGATGAAGTTGCTGAATGCGTCGGAATCGAGGGAAGCCTGAATAATTCCCTTGCCACCCTGGTCGAGATAGCCGAATACGGCAAGGTGTTCCGCGCCCGATGCCCCCAGGGCGCCCACCTCGGCCGAGTAGTCGGCTTTACCGTCCTCGTGGGCGGCGACCATGGCGATGCTGCCACCCGCCGCCTTGAATGCCTCACTGAACGAATCGGCGAGGCCCTTGCCGTAGTCATTGTTGGTATAGGTCACGGCTACATTCTTTATGCCCTTGGCGGTGAGTATGTCGGATATGACCTGCCCCTGCCGTGCATCGGAAGGCGCGGTGCGGAAGAAATAACCCTTGTCATCTATAGTCGACAGAGCCGGGGACGTGGCTGAGGGGGAAACCATGACCACGCCGTTCGGGACCGCCACGTTGTTGGCGATTGCCGTGGTCACGCCCGAGCAGTCCGCGCCCATGATGGCGGCGACGCCGTCCGAAGTGATCAGACGCTCGGCCGCCGCGCTGGCGGCAGCAGAGTCCACACAGGTGGAATCGGCACGCACTGGCATGACCTTCTTGCCGCCGAGAAACTTGCCGGAATCCGACGCTTCCTTCATAGCGAGTTCGGCGGAATCGGCCATCCCGGGGGTGAGCGATTCGATCGGGCCGGTAAATCCGAGAATGACGCCGACCTTCATGTCGTCGGCGGCCACGGCGGTTGACATCACCGTGGACACAACCGCGGCCAGTATGACTTTGTTCATTGCTAATTCTCCTGATACAAAAGGGTGGTGGGTGCTATTTGCAAACAAATCAACTCGTGGCGATGATAGTGGTTCAGTCCTGATTTGCCAACAAACATCCGGATTTTGCCGTCGGGCACCCTATCCGACGCGGTCGATGATAACCGGTTGCGGCGTCGACGGCGCATTCGCCCATCTCGACATAAGCCATCGACTTGCCACGTACTTCGATCTTTTTCTTGGGATATTCTGAAGTAGTCATTTCGTCCACCGCCTCAATTTGTCGTCAGGCTCCCAGCAGTTCGGTCGTGTACGCCGCAATGGACAGACACGAGGTCAGGCCCGGACTCTCGATCCCGAACAGCGCGACCAAACCCGGAATTCCGTGTGCCCGTGGTCCCAGGATCTGAAAATCCTGTCCCCCGCCCGCGGGACCCGAGGTCTTCGGACGAATCCCCGCGTATCCGGGAGAAAGGCGATCGTCTCCAACACCGGGGTAATACCTGCGTATGGCCCGGTAAAAAACCTCGGCCCTGGATGCATCCACTTGATAATCCTCGTTTTCCACCCACTCGGTGTCCGGACCGAATCGCACAGATCCGTTCAGGTCCAGGGTGGCATGTATCCCCAGCCCGTGTTTCTCGGGGACAGGGTAGATCAACCGCGAGAAGGGACGCGCACCCTGCAAAACGAAATAGCTTCCCTTGCAATAATACTTGGGTGGAATCAGTTTACCGGGAAATCCTTCGGTATGCGCCGCCATTTTCCAGGAACCCAGACCGGCCGCGATCACGACCAGATTTGCCGCCAGCTCCATGTCCAACGATTCATCGGTGAAGACGATTAACCCGCCGTCTACCGGCTGGATCCCGGTCACCGCCGTGGCGGGGATCACGGATCCCGCGGCATTTTCGATGTCGCCCGTCAACGACAACATCAACGCGTGGCCGTCGACAATACCCGTGGAGGGCGACAACAGCGCTGCTGCACACTCGATCTCGGGTTCCATTGCCGATACCTCGGCCCGTGTCAGAACCCGCAGGTCGTCGACACCGTTGTTCCTGGCTCTGTCTTGCATGCCGTCGAGGAACTCTTTTTCGTCTTCGGACACGGCGACGATGAGCTTGCCACAGCGCTCATGGGGGATACCGTAATCCGCACAATACGCGTACAGAGCGTGTTTCCCATCGACGCACAGTCGCGCCTTCAGAGTGTTTCGAGGATAGTAAATACCAGCGTGAATGACCTCACTGTTTCTGGAGCTGATGCCGCTGCCGATCTGCGCGGCTGACTCGAGCACGACAACTTCGTGGTCGCGGTGGGCGAGTGCTCGTGCGATCGCCAGACCCACAACACCGGCCCCGACAACAACCGTATCCACTTTTTCCCTCGCTGGCGCCACTTTCCGCCCGTCTCCCGTCAACATTCCGCCGTCGTTGTAACACCATAGCGCATCTTTTAGCCGAGGCGTAGATCCTTGCGTACGGTGGTTTAGTCGTATTTCATTGGGCCATGTCGGCGCTTTCCACCGCCTCGAGATCAAACGCGGCCTTGAGCAGCGCTCGCGTGTAAGGCTGCCGGGGATTCTCGAAGATATCATTCGCCGGCCCCTGCTCGACGACCCGGCCCTGTCGCAATACGACGAGGTCGTCGCTCAGCGCCCTGACGATGCGCAGATCGTGGCTTATGAACATGTATGCCAGGCCGTGTTCCTGCTGAAGCCTGGTGAGCAGCTCGATGATCTGCACCTGTACCGAGCGATCCAGCGCCGACGTCGGCTCGTCCAGCACCATCAGCTTCGGCTTGAGTATCACCGCCCGGGCAATGGCGATACGCTGCCGTTGACCGCCGGAAAATTCGTGCGGATAGCGGAAGCGGAACGCAGGGTCCAATTCGACCTCCTGCAGCGCAGCCACGACAAGGTCGTTCCGCTCGGAGACCGAGGGCACGAGGCCGTGCGCCTCCAGACCCTCGGCAATGATCTGACCCACGGACATGCGCGGACTCAGGCTCCCGTAAGGATCCTGAAATACGATCTGCATGTGTTTGCGTTCGGGTTTTAGACGGCTGGCACGAACCCGATCTATGCCTTTGCCATCGAACCATATTGCACCCCGGCTGCTGATCAGCCTGAGCAGGGCCAGACCCAGTGTTGTCTTTCCGGACCCGCTCTCCCCCACCACGCCAACGGTACGACCTTCACGGATAGCGAGTGACACGTCGTCCACGGCCTTGATGTGGTCGACCGTTCGTCGCATTACACCTCTTCGCACCGGGAACCAGACGCGCACGTTTTCAGCGCGCATGACCTCGGCCGCTTTATCATCGGGCGGCGGGACGCGCTCTCCGGGTTCGGCGCCAAGGAGTTCGCGGGTGTAACCGTGTCGGGGCCGGTTGAAAACCTGCTCAGCCTCGCCACGCTCGACAATTTCCCCGTTTCGCATCACGCACACGCGGTCGGCGATTTTCCTGACGATTCCGAGATCATGCGTAATCAGCAGCATGGACATCCTGAGCTCCTGCCGAAGCTCGTTGAGCAGTTTTAGGATTTGCGCCTGGATGGTGACATCCAGGGCTGTCGTTGGCTCATCCGCAATCAGCAGATCCGGTTCGTTGGCGAGCGCCATGGCTATCATTACTCTCTGTCGCTGACCGCCGGAAAGCTGGTGAGGGTAGGATTCCAGGCGGCTCTCCGGATCATTGATACGAACGCGATCCAGCAGTTCGAGCGTGCGGATCCTGGCCGCGGATGGGTCCAGGCCCTTGTGCAGGATCAGAGTCTCGTTGATCTGCTTCTCGACCGTATGCAGCGGATTAAGCGACGTCATCGGCTCCTGGAAAATCATGCCTATTCCATCACCGCGCACCTTTTGCAGGCGCGCGTTGTCCGCACCGATGAGCTGCATACCCTGGAACCGGATGCTGCCGCCGGGATGAAACGCCGATGGGTAGGGAAGCAGCTGCATGATGGAAAGGGCCGTTACGGATTTTCCGGACCCGCTCTCACCGACCAGCGCCACGGTTTCACCGTGATCGATGCGCAGGGTGAGATCTCTGACCGCCAGCGAGTCCCCTTGCGCGGAGTGGAAACCGACCGCCAGGTCGTCGATCTCGAGCAGCGCTTTGTTCGGCTCCGGGCTCATCGATCGGCCAGCGTCTTGCGCGGATCGAATGCATCGCGGACCGCCTCGCCGAAGAAGATCAGCAGGCTCAGCATCAGCGCGATCACAAAAAATCCGGTCAACCCCAGCCAGGGTGCCTGCAGGTTTGCCTTGCCCTGGGCAAGCAATTCGCCCAGTGACGCCGATCCCGGGGGCAGGCCGATGCCCAGAAAATCCAGCGAGGTCAGGACGGTCACGGATCCGGCCAGTGTAAAGGGCATGAAGGTCAGCGTCGCGACCATCGCATTGGGAAGCACGTGCCGGAAGATGATCGTAAAATCACTCACTCCCAGGGCGCGGGCGGCCCTGACATAGTCAAAATTCCGGGCGCGCAGGAACTCGGCGCGTACCACCCCGACGAATCCCATCCAGCTGAACAGCAGCAGTAGACCCAGCAACCACCAGAAATTGGGTTCGACGATACTGGCGAGGATGATCAGCAGATAGAGTGTGGGCAGTCCCGACCAGACCTCGATGAATCGTTGAAAGATGAGATCCAGCCAGCCGCCGAAGTAGCCCTGTAAGGCACCGGCCGCGACGCCTATGGCCGCGCTCACCAGGGTCAGGATGAACCCGAAAAGAACCGATATCCTGAAACCATAGATCAGTCTCGCCGTCACATCCCGGGCCTGGTCATCCGTACCGAGCCAGTGCTCTCCGTCGGGAGGCGAGGGGGCGGGAACGGGCAGATCCCACGCCACGGTCTGATGATCGTAGCGGATCAGGGGCCACAGCATCCAGCCGTCACGGCTGATCAGGTTAGCGGCATAGGGATCTCGATAGTCCGCTTCGGTTTCGAACTCCCCACCGAAGGTGGTCTCCGGATAGGCGTTGATAACCGGGCTGTAAAAATCGCCCTTGAAATAGACCAGGAACGGCCTGTCGTTGGCGACGAATTCGGCAAAAAGAGTGAACAGGAAAAGCACCAGGAATATCCACATCGACCAGTAGCCGCGCCTGTTCGACTTGAAGCTTTCGATTCTTCTATGTGTCAGCGGTGACAGCGTCATGCCCCTCGAGCCTCGAAATCGATGCGGGGATCGATGATGGTGTACATGAGATCGCCCAGCAGATTCATCAAAAGACCCAATAGTGAAAAGAAGTAGAGCGTCGCAAACATGACCGGATAGTCACGATTGAACGCCGCCTCGAACCCAAGCAGACCCAGTCCGTCCAGAGAAAAGATGATCTCGATGAGCAGCGATCCCGTGAAAAGGATACCGACGAAAGCGCCCGGAAAACCTGCAATTACGATCAGCATTGCGTTGCGAAACACATGTCCATACATGACGCGCCTTTCGCTGAGCCCCTTGGCCCGGGCCGTTAAGACGTACTGCTGATGGATCTGGTCGAGGAAGGAGTTCTTGGTCAGCATGGTCAAGGTGGCGAAACCACCGATGGTCATGGCGATGATCGGCAGGGCAAGGTGCCAGAAATAGTCCAGTATTCGATCCGGCCAGGACAACTCCGACCAGTTTTCGGATACCAGCCCGCCGAGGGGGAACCAGTCCAGGTAGCTGCCGCCGGCGAACAGGATCAGAAGGAACACCGCCAGCAGGAAGCTCGGTATCGCGGTGCCGATGACGATCACGACACTGGTCCAGACGTCGAATCGGCTGCCGTCCCGGCCGGCCTTGGCGATGCCCAGCGGAATGCATATTAGGTAAACGAGGAGTGTCGTCCAGAGTCCAAGCGAGATCGACACCGGCATCTTGTCCAGCACCAGGTCCACCACCCTGCGGTCCCGGAAGAAGCTGTCACCGAAGTCGAACACGAGGTAGTTCTTCATCATTCCGAAGAACCGCTCGTGCAGCGGCTTGTCGAAGCCGAAACGCTTTTCCAGCTCCGCTATGAATTCGGGGTCGAGCCCCTGCGCACCGCGGTACTTGCTGGTCGTTGCCAGTCCCGGGTCCACCCTGACCGTGGTCTCCCCGGTTCCGCTGCGGGTGACGCGCTCGGTGATGTCGGCACCCTCGCCCGTTATCTGTGCGATGATCTGCTCGACGGGGCCACCGGGGGCCACGTGGATCACCACGAAATTGATCACCATGATCGCGAACAGCGTCGGGATCATCAGCAGCAGCCGGCGAACGATGTAGGCCGTCATACCTTGGCGCCCGTCGAGTGCCAGGCACGCCGGAACACGAACCAGCCGATCAACAGCATGCCGGCCAGCGCCGCCAGCACCCACCCAAGGCCCCATCGGTCCTCACCATCGGCGCCGCGGTCCAACAGCGATGCATCGGTATTCTTCGCCTGCTCGAGCCGCGCTGCCTTCTCGGCGTCGAACCACCAGCGCTGGACCATTACGCCATCCCGGACCGGCCTCGATGGACGCGAAAACTTGTCCCAGTAAAGTACCCGATCGGATCTGATGTGCCAGTTGGGTATGACGTAATGACCGGACAGCAGTACGCGGTCCAGCGCACGCGTCCGGGCCACCAGGCTTTCCCTTGACGGCGCCGAAATGACGAGCTCTATCAACTCATCCACGACCGGATCCCGGATGCCGGCGAAGTTTCGGCTGCTCGGGTTGTCGGCGGCGGCGGAACTCCAGAAGTTTCGCTGCTCGTTCCCCGGAGATTCCGACTGGCCCCAGGTAAAGATGAACATGTCGTAGTCGAAACTGCGCAGCCGGTTGATGTACTGCGTCTGGTCCACGAGACGCACGCTGACATCGATACCGAGTCGACGAAGGTTCCGTGTGAACGGCAGTACGATGCGCTCGAATGCGGGGCTCACCAGCAGGATCTCGAACGACATTTGTTCACCGCCCCCGGTATCGACGAGTTTCATATCACGCACCTCCCAACCGGCCTCTTCGAGCAGCGCGAAGGCGGTGCGCAAATTTTCCCTGGCCCAGCCGCTGCCGTCGGTGGCGGGCGCGCGGAACGGCGATGTGAATACCCGCTCGGGTATACGCCCACGGTAAGCCTCCAGAATCTCGAGCTCCTCCCCTTCGGGCAGCCCGCGAGACGCGAGCTCCGAATTCGAAAAGTAACTCTCGGTTCGTGTGTACTGGCTGAAGAACAGATTCTTGTTGGTCCACTGGAAATCGAACGCGTACGCCAGCGCGTCCCGCACCTTGGCATCGCTGAACACCGCGCGTCGGCTGTTCATGACGAAACCCTGCATGCCGGTCGGCCGCTGGTTGCGGATCAGCTCCTTTCTCAGCCAGCCCTTTTCCACCGACGGCACGTTGAAATCGAGCGCCCACGCCTTGGCCTGATTCTCCGAGCGAAAATCGACGACGCCGGATTTGAGCGCGAGGCGAATTGCGGTATCGTCCCTATAAAAATCGATCCGGATGCGATCGAAGTTATGCATGCCCACGTTCACGGGCAGGTCCGTGCCCCAGTAATCTTTGACCCGTTCCTGAATATAATAGCGGCCGGCCTCGAATCCGGCGATTCTGTAGGGTCCGCTTCCCAGCGGCGGGTCCAGCGTTGTCTTTTGAAAGTCCCGGCCCTGCCAATAGTGTTTTGGAAGAATCGGCAGCTGCCCCACGATAAGGGGCAGCTCGCGGTTATTTTTTTCGCTGAAGGTGAATTTGACGCGGCGTTCGCCGAGCACCTCGGCGGATTCGACCCCGCCGTAATAAAATCGGTAGGATGGCGGCCCCATGGTGGTCAGGGTTTCGAACGACCACACCACATCGTCGGCGGTGATGGGCACGCCGTCGTGCCAGCGCGCTTCCGGTCTCAGATTGAATATGACCCACGAACGATCCTCGGGATACTCGATGGTCTCGGCTATCAACCCGTACTCGGTGAACGGTTCGTCGGCGCTGGAAGTCAGCAGGGTCTCGACGGAGCCGGTGGCAGCGGGATTGCCCTTGGGAATATAAGCGTGAAAGCTGTCGAAGGTCCCTTGACTTGCCAGCCTCAATTCACCGCCCTTGGGTGCCCGCGGATTGACGTAGTCGAAATGGGAAAAACCGTCATCGTACTTCGGCTCTCCATGCATCGCGATACCGTGGCTGACGCTGATATCGGCGTAGACCGGCGAATCGCTTAGCACGGACAACCACCCGATTATGCAGGCGGCGCCAATAAATCGGCCGTTCGGAGTCATTCGACGATATCGACCCTGACGCTGACGCTGTGTTCCTGATCAATGTCTGAACGCGCCCCGCTGAGAACGCCCCTCCGCTTCCGCTGTTCGCTTTGTACAGCCCCGCCGATATCGATCCACTCTCCCAGTGATCCGGTCACTACCGTGGTGACGCTTTGCACGTCTATCGCCGCCCCCGTTCCAGATAGCGTCTCTCGATGCTGACTGATCTCGAGATTGACCCGGTCGCCGACTATCCTCGGGACCACGTAAAAACCGGTGCCGAAATCGTGCCGAACCGGGCCATAAACCACCCCGCGCCCTGGTGAATAGACGACTCCCGGCGCGAACAGCGTCTTCCCGGCGTTTATCCACGCCGGCTGACCTTCGAGCACGCGAATCCGCTGGGTCCCCGTCGATTGATCGGTCGATTCGCCGTGTTCTATATATCCCGACACGGAGCCGCCTTTTTCCGTGCCATAACGAATGCCGCCCCCCGCCGCGCTTTCTTCTCCCCGAGACGATCCGGCAAGGCCCACGGAAATCACCAGGTTTTTCAGCCCCGAATCGATCTGTGACAGTATTTGCCGGACTGCTACTATGGTTTCGGGGCTGGCCCGCAGTATCAGCTTGAAGCCGGTTCCCGACAGCGCCTCCCCAGATTTCATCACCGGGCGTATTAAAGGAATGATTTCCGCAGCCGAACGGTTCCGCAACTGGATGATCTCGATCTGGTCGGCCTGCACACCGGTCGCGGTCAGCACGGTTATAATCACTAGCAACCAATTCTTCATAGAATGGGACACGCGTTTGTAACGTTGGGTCAGGATTCCTGATCGGATCCGGCTAGTTAGATCAGGTGAGTAGCGATAAGTTTACATGGACCTCAGATGAACGAGAAGGCTGAACAGCTGACCAAGGATCGAGAAAATTTCGAGGTGCTGCGCAATCGGGCAAGAAGCCTGACCATGGCCACCGTCGGAGAGAATGCGCTACCGCGCGCGAGCTACGCGCCCTTCGTGCTCGATTCGGGGTTCTTTTACATCTACCTGAGCCGCCTGTCGGAACACACCCTGGAGCTCATCGAAAATCCCGTCGTGTCCGTGCTGTTGATCGAAGACGAGGCGGCGGCCAGCCAGATTTTCGCGCGCAAGCGCTTGACCTATCTGTGCGAATCCCGAACCATTGACCGCGATGACGCCGGTTACGACTCGATATTGACGCTCCTCACTAGGCGCTTCGGAAACGTGATGGACCTGCTCCGATCGTTGCCCGACTTCGTGCTGTTCAGGCTCACCCCGAGATCGGGTCGGTTCGTTAGCGGATTCGGAAGGGCTTATGAACTGGTGGGGGAGCGGCTCGAGGATATCGTACGATTGGGCCCCCAAGACCCCGATCCAGCCATCCAGACGAACTCCGAGCAATGACCGAAAACAGTTCAAAATCGCCCGACACGGAAACCGTTGACCAGGCTTTCGTGCGCAAGGAAGTCTACGGCACGGTGCACGAGAATACGTTCTCGGGGGCATTGAGTTTCATGCGGCGGTTCTACAGCAAAGATCTCAGCGGCTGCGATTTCGCGGTGACGGGCGTGACCTTCGACAGCGCGACCACGCACAGGCCGGGCGCCCGTTTCGGGCCGCAGGCAATACGCTCCGCGTCGGTCAACCTGGCCTGGGGAGCGCCCTGGCCGTGGGGATTCGACCCCTTCGACCGGCTGGCCGTCATCGATTACGGCGACTGCGATTTCGACCATGGGCGGCCGGAAAGCATACCCGGGTCCATCGAAGCGCATATCGATCGGATTCTGAACGCAGGTGCCCGGTCGATCGTACTCGGAGGAGACCACTTCATCACCCTGCCGATTGTGCGCGCCCACGCAAAAACACACGGCAAAATCTCGCTCATCCACTTCGACTCACATTCCGATACCTGGAAGGCCGACAACGAAGCGGGGAGAGTCGATCATGGCACCATGTTCTATCATGCGGTGAAGGAGGGGATCGTCGATCCCTCGACCTCAGCCCAGATCGGCATCAGAACCCACAACAGTGATCCGCTCGGTTTCACCTGGCTCGACGCACAATGGGTCCACGACAATGGCCCGAAGAAAACGATCTCGGAGATCCGGCGTCTGGTCGGCGACACGAGTGCCTATCTGACGTTCGACATAGATTGTCTCGACCCCTGCTATGCACCCGGCACCGGGACTCCGGTTTGCGGCGGCCTGACCACAGCCCAGGCGCAGGAGATCATACGCGGACTCGGCGGATTGAATATTCACGGGATGGACCTGGTGGAGGTGGCACCTGCCTACGATGTCGGCGACATCACGGCACTCGCCGGGGCAAGCCTGATCCTGGATTTTATTTGTACCCAGGCACAGTATCTCGAACCCAAGATCTGACACCCTGGCGCACTCGGACCGGCTCGGATATCCCCTCAGTGCCCCGGACAATAAATACCGTCCGATCAGAGCCTCGTTTTGAGCTCCAGCCAGAGCGACCTAAAGGCCCCGGCGGCGGGACTGCTGCGGGCATACACTTCGAGGGGGGCGCGCTCGGTACCCATCCGTTCCACGATACTGGCGTAAGGGATCGTACTGTCGAGGAACTTTCCCATACCCATGGGCCGGTGCTTGGTGATCAGCCGATGAATGTTTTTTCTCCTGTCGACCATGGAGAAGAACGGCAGGAGCGTGAAATTCCTGTAACCTCTCTTCGCGATGAATGTAACCAGCTGGTCGAGGGTGCGCAGGGAGAGCGTGGTTGGAATAGTTGGAACCAAAAGAACATTTGCCGCCTTGAATACATTTTCCGACACCAGGGATATGCTGGGCGGACAGTCGATGAACACGTAGTCGTATTCTCTCGCCATCGGTTTTAGCAATTTACGTATCCGGTTCTGCGGATTTCTAAGACCCTCCAGAATCAGATCCATGTTCCGATACGAGAAGTCGGCGGGTATTAGATCCAGATTGGGAAAGTCGGTCCCCTTGATCACTCTCTCCAATGCACGTTTACGGCGAAAAAGGCCCTTGCCGCCCATTTGAATTTTCGGCTTGATGCGGAAGTAAAAAGACGCGGCGCCCTGAGGATCCAGGTCCCAGACGAGTGTCGAGGCACCTTCTCCGGCTGCCAGGTAGGACAGGTTCACAGCGGCCGCCGTTTTCCCCACGCCCCCCTTGATATTGTAACTGGCAATGACTTTCACTATGCGGCCTGTCGTTGTGCATACCTGAACAAGTTGTTGAAACGGTCCCGATTCTCACTGGATGAGAATGCGGCAAAGCGACCTTTGAACTCTGTCCGGACCTCGCGCTTTCGATGTTCCAGGTTTCCGAGTATGGCGCCCATCGCCAGCAGATTTTTCGGCGTATCCTCTCTATCGATATCCAGCTGTTCGGCGAATTCCAGCAGACCGTCGATCTGAACGTCGAGGTCCTGGAATTCGCCGAGGTTTTCCTGGAGCTGCTTCATTTTACGAATGACCGCCCCAATCTGATCGGCCGGAAACAGGCTCTGGAAGCACTCAATCAGGTAACGCAGCTTTTTGCATGATTTACGCAGTTCGTGGAGGTCTTCCGCGGGCGATTCGTCGTCGATCGCCCAGCCCTCTTTCAATACCCGCTTGTACAACGCGCGTATCCTTTTCCTCGCCACCATCGCAACCGTGGCGCCATTTCCCGACGGCGCCGATGGCTCCGGCTGTTGCTGTTCGAGAAATGCACGCCATCGTGTCATCAGGTCGCGATATTTCTTCGATCTCAGCACAGCTTTGAGCTTCTTGTGCTCGGCCTTCTGTTGTTTCAGCAGCAGGTCTCTGACCGGCATCAGATCGCCGCGAAAGCGCGTTGGCAGCATTTTCTGGAACTCGGGGATTTCCAGCAAATAGACATCGATATCTCGCATTCGTCCGGTAGCCTGTCCCAACCAGGCGAACTCATCTCGAAACGGCTGTATGTCCTCCGCGGAAAACTGTTTCTTGAGCTGCCCGAGAAGCGAACGCGTTCTTCGAATCGCGACCCGCAAGTCATGAAGGAATTCCGTATCCCATGCGGCCATGACGCCTTCCTCGTTGACTTCCATCACGTCCGCAAGAAATGTCAGCACCTTGACTATGGCCGCACGCGGCTCCATCTCGGGCTCGAGAATCACGTTGAGCCTGGCGCTGCGACGCGCGAACTCAATACTATGGCGCTCCATGAGCCTTACGAACAAGCCTTCGGGATCGATCCGGGCGCCGGTATCATGGACTATTCTGTCTTCCAGCCGCTTCACGGAACTCGCATAACCGCGCAGCGGTTCGATTACCAACCGAACCCCGGCGTGGGCCCATTCACCGCCGGTCGATATCTCCGTGTCTTCCACATGTATCCATGCCCGCGTCTTGTCCTCGTCGTCGGTCCATCGGAAGGTCTGCCGCTTCACTGACAGCTTGATTGCGGGCAACAGCGCACGCAGACCCATACACCGTTTGAGCCACGCGGCCTTGTCAGGCCGGTCGATGGTCCAGCCGAATCGCGGCGGTGGCTTCTTCATCGGCTGCTCCCAGAGCAATGCCGTGTCCCGCGCCGACAACGCCTGCAATATGCCGCCGCCTTCGCGATCCACCCAACTCAGCAGCACATTCTGGGCATAAGCTCGTCCGTCGAAGCTGTCGTAGAGAACGCAGTCGTATTTACCGGCCGACGCCCGGCGGATTCCGGCGAGCTTGCGCAAGGATCTGACGAACGAAGCCGCTGTCTTACCCTCGGGGAGCAAGAATTCTCTAAGCCTTTGTTTTCTCGATTTAAATTCAGTCAATGAAGACGATTCCTCGCAAAATTGAATGGGGCTTCCTCCTGTATCGGTAAGGATGGACAGCCCGATTCCCGTGCACTACACCTAGCGTCAATCCAGCCCCAAGAGCGCTCAGTCGGTGCACTGACCGGTAGCATAAACCTGCAGTATTCGGACATAATTGTACATAGGAGTCAAATTCGATTAAGTGTTGCCAAGACCGGCGACCAGGCGTAACGGACGAAAACGAAATATGACCAGAGAACTTCTCATACTCAGGCACGGGAAATCAGATTGGAGTGCCGGTACCGATGACTACAATCGTCCGCTCAAAAAGCGCGGAAAACGTGGCGCACAGGTGATTGCGAAGTGGCTGCAGGACCGGGCGCTCACTCCGGATTACGTCGTAAGTTCGCCCGCCACCCGGGCCATCGATACAACTCGCAGGGTGCTGCAAGCGATGGCTTTGGAGAGTGCGGAGATACACACCGATGAGCGGGTATACGATGCGTCCCTGGAACAGCTGCTGGATGTTCTGCGCGATTGTTCACCCGAGGCCAAACGCGTACTTCTGGTCGGTCACAACCCCGGTCTCGAGACTTTGCTGCTGTATTTGGTGCCCGCACCGCCCATGCTTCCCGATGATGGAAAACTCATGCCTACCGCCGCCCTGGCCTGCCTGACCATGCCCGACGATTGGCAATCATTGTCCGAAGGAAGCGCCCGGCTGCTGCACCTGGTAAAACCGTCCGCGCTGCAGTGAATTACGGCAGGGCCCGCAAACGATTGTCGAACATACAAATTTTACGGACATCCCACGGTTATGGGTGATGTAACCGGGTCGTTGACTATGCTTTCATCCGATGCCAGTCAGCGAGTTGCTGCATGACCTCACTCTCGCTGACGTCTGACCAGGTCGCGTAAGCAGCAGCCACCGCAAAGCGCATGCCTTCGCGTACATTGGCACAGTACAACCGGTCGCACAGGGGTGCGATGCCGGCAACGGAATCGCTGTGACCGGTCGGCACCGCAACCACGATTGTTCCGGCACCCTGGGCCCTGGCGGACTTGATGGCGACGCGCAGCGTAAATCCGGACGCAAGCCCGTCATCGACAAGTATCACGGCAGCACCGGTCAGAGTCTGTTTGTCGATCAATCGGCGGTAGTGTCGTTCTCTTAGCGCGACTTTTTTCGAGGTTGCTTCGATGCTCTTGTCGATCGTATCAAGATCCAGAGCCATGGCATTCACCATCGGCCGATTGATTTCGATGGCGCCGTCGGCGGCTACGGCCCCGAAGCCCGCCTCGGTGTTCCAGGGCAGTGTCATTTTGCTTACGATCAGTAGGTCCAGGCTCAGACGAAGCGCCGCGGCTAATGCGGCAGCCACGGGGACACCCCCGGCAGGAATGGCGCAAACAACGGCGCCGCAGTCCTCCCTTTCGCTCATTATCTTCGCCAGCCCCGCCCCGGCCATCGATCTGTCCGAAAACACGGGACATCGGTTGTGCAGGTCCGGATCCTCGGTGACATTGCTGGGCGGCTGCCACATGGACCTTTTGTAACACCCTTGACGGCGGCGCGGGTTGACAGGCATCAAGTCGACCTCGACGATATCCTCGGAGGGCATCGGTGGGCTAAAATGACCTCAATCAAGCAATTCGACCTCGGTCGATATGACAATGTATTCAAAGGCCGATATATGACCCTACCAAAAAAATTCATCACGGAACTCGAGGCACGCCGCGAGAAAATCTTCTCTGCGGGCGGCGAGGAAAAGGTCCGCAAGCGCCATGAAAAGGGTTTGCTGACGGCCCGGGAGCGCCTCCTGGCCTTGTTCCAGCCGGACACATTCCAGGAGATGGGCGCCCATGTGCACCACCAGACGCACCATTTCGGGATGGATAAAAAAGACCTGCCAGCCGACGGCATCGTCGTCGGCACGGGCTACGTCGGTGGTATTCCCGTCGCCGCGTTCAGCCAGGATTTCACCGTCAGCGCCGGCACCCTCGGCAAGATGCACGCACATAAGATCGTGCAGGTAACGCGTTATGCGATGAAGATGGGTGTGCCGCTGGTCGCCTTCAAGGATTCAGGCGGTGCACGCATTCAGGAGGGCGTAGACGCGCTTTCCGGGTACGGCAGGGTGTTCTATCAAAATGTTCTGATGTCAGGGGTAGTCCCGCAGATTGCGGTCATCATGGGACCGTGTGCCGGCGGCGCGTCGTATTCTCCGGCGCTGATGGATTTTGTCATCATGACCCGCAACAACGCGCATATGTTCATCACCGGCCCAGCAGTCATCAAGACGGTCACCGGCCGCGACACCACTATGGATGAAATCGGCGGCGCCATCATGCACGCGACGGTCAGCGGCAATGCCCATTTCTTGGTTGATGACGACCTGCAGGCTATCGCGCTGGTTCACCGATTACTGACTTTTTTGCCCTCGAACAATACCGAAGATCCGCCCCATCGCATCGACGCCGACGTTGCCCTTACCCGCGACGAGAGCATCAACGACATCATTCCAGACGATATTGCACAACCTCTGGATACCCATCAGGTGATCCAGCACCTGGTCGATACCAACGAATTCCTCGAGGTCCACGCCGGCTTCGCCAGGAACCTGATCGTGGGCTTCGCCCGCATCGAAGGCATGGTCGTGGGCATAGTCGCAAATCAGCCGATGGTGATGGCTGGCGCTCTGGATATCGATGCCGCGGACAAGGGCGCCAGGTTCATCCGCTTCTGCAATGTCTTCAACATTCCGCTGGTCACGCTGGTGGACGTTCCGGGCTTTCTCCCGGGCGTGGAGCAGGAGCGCCGCGGTATCATTCGTCACGGCGCCAAGATGCTCTACGCCTACGCGGCATCGACGGTGCCAAAGATCACCATCATCATGCGCAAGGCCTACGGCGGCTCTTATCTGGCCATGTGCAGCCAGGAAATGGGCGCAGACCTGGTTTACGCCTGGCCGACGGCCGAGATCGCGGTCATGGGTGCGGAAGGGGCGGTGAGAATCCTCTACAGCCGGGAACTCAAGGAAGCCGAGGATCCCGGCAGCCGGGCCGCGGAATTGGCCGCCGCGTATCGGGGGGAGTTCTGTAGCCCTTACCTTTCCGCCTCCAGCGGTTACATCACGGATGTTATCGAGCCTTCGGAGACCCGCTCGGTGATCGCGCTGGCCTTGCGAAAAACGCTGTCCAAGCGCGAACTGAGACCGCCCAAGAAGCACGGCACCATTCCACTTTGAACAAGCGATCGAGGAAATTAAGGGATAAATCATGTCTGAATTCGTGCTGCTGAGCTTCAAGATCTATGCGCTGGCCATTGTCATTTCCATGGCGGTTGCCGTCATGATCAAGTTGATCGTGTTGGCGGTGGCGGTAAGCAGGACGGATGCCGAACCGGCCATGCCGCAGCCGAGACAGGCAGCCGGCGCGGCCCCTCCTCAACAACACGTAGCCGCAATCGCGGCCGCAATATACGCTTGTCTTGGCGCGCACCGCATCGTGCACATCGAGGAGCGCAGCCGCAATCGCGCGTGGACGTCGGAGGGACGCACGGCCCATCATGTGTCACACAACGTTCCACACCATCCACACCGCTTGCCCGGCGAATAACAGGATCGACTGATGCAGAAAAAATTCAAGATTACCGTAAACGGGGTGGAGTACGATGTCACCGTCGAGGATATGAGCGAGGGTACCAGCTATATACTGCCCCAGCCGGGGGACATGAAAATCCCGGCTCCCGCTGCATCGGCTCCAGCGCCCGCACCAGCCGCGGTATCCGACCACGGGCCCAATGACCTGATGAGCCCGCTGGCGGGAGTCATTAGTGCGTTGCCCGTGACGCAGGGAGAGGAGGTTACCCAGGGCCAGGAGGTGGCCGTCATCGAGGCGATGAAGATGAAGACCACGGTGGTGGCTCACAAAACCGGTAAAATTACAGACCTGGCGGTGAATGTAAAAGACGCAATCGACGCCGGACAGCGCATACTGACCATAGAATAAAACATGAAATCTGGCGCGGCGCCGGTCGAGTTCCTCGACATCGACTTGTTTCAGGGAATCGCGACGCTGCTCGCGTCGGAGCCCGAAATCGCGGCCATGAGGATCTTCCTGATCCTGCTCGGCTTTCTTCTTATTTATCTGGGGCGCAAGGGGGTGCTGGAGGCGCTGCTGATGATACCCATGGGCCTTGGAATGTCGGTGGTCAATGCCAGCGTACTGTTCTGGGACAAGGAAACCGGTCGGCAGGGGACATTGTTTCTCGATCCACTGGTCGAGGATACCGAAGCCCTGATGGCCACCCTGCAGTTCGACTGGCTTCAGCCCATTTATACATTCACCTTCAGCAACGGATTGATCGCCTGTCTGGTACTTCTCGGCGTGGGCGTGCTTCTGGACGTCGGTTTCGTGATCGCCCGGCCGTTCAAGAGCATGTTCATTGCACTGTGTGCCGAACTCGGCACGGTGCTGGCATTTCCGCTCGCCATCTGGTGGGATCTGCCCATCAACGATGCGGCGGCAGTAGCGACCATCGGCGGCGCTGACGGGCCCATGATCCTGTTCACGGCGCTGTTACTTTCCCCGGATCTGTTCGTACCCATAACGGTGGTCGCCTATCTATACCTGGGCCTGACCTACGGGGGCTATCCTTACCTGATCCGGATGCTGGTTCCAAAGCATATCCGCGGTCTGCAGATGCCGCCCGAAAAAACCCGCGTCATCTCCTCGCGCGAGAAAATCATTTTTTCGGTAGTCGCATGTACGGTGTTGTGTCTGTTGTTCCCCGTGGCTGCACCGCTTTTTCTGTCCTTGTTCCTGGGCGTCATGATCCGCGAGAGCGATCTGGGACATTACGTCCAGACCTTTGGTGGCCCTGTTCTCTACGGCGCCACCTTCTTTCTGGGCCTGCTGCTGGGCATACTGTGCGAGGCCAATACCCTTCTCGACCCCAAGGTGGTGACGCTGCTTGTAATCGGCATCCTTGCCCTGCTGCTGTCGGGGATCGGCGGCCTGATCGGAGGTTATATCCTGTATTTCGCGACCGGAAAAAAGTACAACCCCGTCATAGGCATTGCCGGCGTGAGCTGTGTCCCCACCTGTGCCAAAGTGGCGCAGAAGTGCGTCGCGGCGGAGACCCCGGGTGCGGTTATCCTGCCGCACGCACTGGGAGCAAGCATCAGTGGAGTCATCACATCGGCGATTTTCGCAAGCATTTTCATTTCCATCGTGCAGAAAATGCAGTGATCTGCTCCGGGCCGGTGCAGCATGCCGGCCAGCCGCCTGGTGAGAAATGCGGGCTAAATACCCAGGTAGGCCGTCTTGACGTGTTCGTTGTCTGCGAGCTGATTCGCCGGGCCTTCCAGCGCGATGCGACCGGTTTCGAGTACGTAGCCATGCCGGGCCAGATCGAGTGCCAGGTCCGCGTTTTGTTCGACTAGCACCACAGCAACGCCCTGCTTGTTGATGTCCACCAGGATTTTCGCGATTTCCTCCACGACGATGGGAGCAAGACCCAGAGAAGGCTCATCGAGCAACAACAGCTTGGGCGAGGACATCAGTGCGCGCCCTATCGCGAGCATTTGCTGTTCTCCGCCGCTAAGCGTCCTCGCCTGCTGACCGGACCGCTCCTCGAGCCGGGGGAAATGATGAAACACCGAATCCAGATCCCGTTTTATCGCTCGTTCATCGCGTCGGGTGAACGCGCCGAGGCGCAGGTTTTCCAGTACCGAAAGATCCTTGAATACGCGCCGGCCCTCCGGTACCTGGGCAATGCCCAGTTTCAGAATTCGGTCGGGCGACAGGCGGTGAATGGGATTCCCGCTGAACTCGATTTCTCCCGAGCTCGGGCTCTCCAGCCCTGAGATCGCCCTCAAAGTGGTGCTCTTTCCGGCACCGTTGGACCCGATCAGCGTGACAAAATCCCCATCTTCTATGTCGATCGAGACGCCGCGCAGGGCGGCGATCTTGTTGTAGTGAACGTGGACGTCTTTGACCGACAGCAGCATCAAAGCCGGTGCCCTCCTCCGAGGTAGGCGCGCACCACGCGCTCGTCGTTTCTGATCTCCTCCGGAGACCCCTCAGTCAGCAGCGTGCCAAAGTTCAGCACCGTAATTTGTCGGCACAATCCCATCACCGCCTTCATGTCGTGCTCGACAAGCACCACGGTAACGCCGGAGTCGTTGACCTTTCGGGTCAGATCCATCATTTGCCGGGTTTCCTCCGGGTTCATCCCTGCGAAAGGTTCGTCCATCAACAACAGCCGCGGTGATGAGGCCAGGGCGATGGCCACCGCCAGCGCCCTCTGGGATCCCAGCGGCAATTCGGAAGCGAGTTGATCACGGCGCTCCGACAAGCCCATGAATTCGAGGACCTCAGCGGCTTTCTGTCTCGCCGCCCGCTGCCTTGCGCCGTCCAGGCCGAGTACCGCCGACACGATGTTGGTCCTGGCCCGCAGGTGGCAGCCTACCAGCGCATTCTGGAACACGGACAGTTCCTGGAACAGCGTGGTTTCCTGGAACGTGCGAACCACGCCGCGGCCCGCGATCTCGTGTGGTGCATGCCCACGGATCGATTCCCCGTCCAACAGGATGTCACCCGCACTGGGTGTATAGAATCCGGCGATGTTCTTGAACATAGTGCTCTTGCCCGCCCCGTTCGGGCCGATGAGCCCGCGGATCTCTCCCCTGTCGACGCTGAAACTCACGTCGTTCAATGCGGTCAGGCCGCCGAAGTGCTTGGTGAGTTTACTGATTTCGAGCAGAGGCATGGAACATCGTCTTTAGCTATTCCGCCGTCTTGCGGAAGAGGCGTTCACGAAACCAACCGGGCACGCTCTCCAGCCCTCTGGGCATGAACATGATGGCGGCGATCAGCAGCACACCATAAATCGCTGGCCTGATAGCCTCGAATGCACGGAATGCCTCATCCAGGATCGAAAGGACGATCGCCCCCAGTATGGGCCCGTAAAATGTGTTGTATCCGCCTACGATAACCCAGATCAGCACGAAAACCATCGTCCCCACGCCGAATTGATGCGGCGTCACGTTGCCAAGGTAGTGCACTTTCAACGCACCCGCTACGCCCACGAAGATCGAGGCAATGATGAAAGCCAGGGTACGGTATTTCCACGCATTCACCCCCACCGACTCGGCCAGCGGGGACTTCCAGTGCACGGCGTGCAGCGTCAGCCCGATGCGAGAGTTCTCTATGCGGTGCAGGATGAGCAAGCACAGGGTTACAACGGCCAGAACGAGGTAGAAATAGGGTATGGGTTCCATGAAGTCTATAGTGAACAGCTCCGGCGATGGGATGGTATTGATGCCGCTGGATCCACCGAACGGATAAACGAAATATACCCAGGCCAGCCGGATGGCCTCCCCCACCGCGAACGATCCGATGAGAAAGTAGAACTGGGTCATGCGAAACAGTGGAAAACTCAACAGCGCCGCCACGGCACCGGCGCTGACACCGGCCAACGGTATGGAAAGCCAGACCGAGACCCCCAGATTCTTGGAAAGAAGGGCGCTGGTATACGCACCCACCCCCATCATGACGATATGTATCAGTGACCACTCGCCGGTCAGCGTCATCAGGCGGTAACTGACGACGACCAGAACATTGATGGTGAGAAAGATGATGAAATCCTGGTGATGGTACTTGAGGTGACCTGGCAGGATTACCAGCGCAATCAGCAGTGCGGCGGTGCCGGCAACGTGGGTGAGCTTGTTCGCGCCCATGGCCTACTCCGACACGCGCTTGCCCATGATGCCGGTGGGCTTGACTATCAGCACCAGCACCATGATGAGCAGTCCGGACATGGTGGCTACCGTACCGCTGATGTACGCGGTCACGAACGTGTGCAGAAAGGCATACAGAACCGCGGCCAGAACCGCGCCGGACAGGCTGCCTATGCCGCCGACGATAGTGACGATGAACGCCGTGATGATCACATTGTGGCCCATGTGCGGGTGGATGCTCGTCATGGGCGCCATCAGGGCTCCGGCGAGGCCCGCCAGTGCTCCGCTGACGCCAATGGCAATCATCGACGTGCGGTTGATGTTGATACCCTGCAGAGCGGCTGCCTCCCGGTCCTGCGCCATCGCGCGCAGCGACCACCCCAGCCGGGTACGGGTCAGAAAGAACCATAAAAGTCCCAGCGCTGCGACGGAGACGGCAACGGCGAACAGTCTCTGGTAGGGAACGCGCAGGAACTCCTCGATGACGAACGTGCCCGAGAACGGCGGCGCCACCTGCTTTGCCGGACCGGTACCGCCCACGACGTGGGCCGCCACCTGCAGGATGAACAATACGCCGAGAGAATTGATGAGCCCGCCGAGCGGGTCCTCCCGCTTGGGCCGGAACAAAAATCGTTCCATGAGAACACCGATGGTCGTCACCAGCAAAACAGCCATGCACAGTGCCGGGATGTATGGAAGGCCGTACTGCGCGTGGAGCACCCAGATCGAATAGGCGCCCACCATGACCAGCTCGCCATGGGCAAAATTGACCACGCCCATGACCCCGAACACGAGGACGAGGCCAACCGCCCAGAGGCTGAAGAATCCACCCTGAATGAAACTGTTAACGACGGACTGGAGAAATAGCTCCAAAATCAGGCGCTCCTGACCCCGCTGGGTCCGGGATCAAGGCGGCAGGCGCCGCCTTGATCCCGTAACATCCGACCAATTGTGTCATTGCGTATATGGAGCGGAGTAACGCGGCAATCCGGAAGCCCTTGAATGACAACGATTCTGGATTGCTTCACGTCGTTCGCAATAACGAACTAATTTACGAGTCAGATTTTCCTTAAACGGTGCGAAGGTCCAGCGCCTGCATATGCTTCTTCAGGACGCCGGCGTTGTTCTGCAGCCAGTCGTACACGCTTCGGTACTCCTGGATGCGAGCCTTGCCGTCATTGATCGCAACCACCGGCCAGTTGCCGACTACCGCGTTGTCCAGCCCCCAGAGATCCGCGCCCCACCATTTGCCGGGGCCGAAGGTGTGTGCCGGCGAGGAATTGGCCTTCATGGCACTCAACACCGGCTCGGGCTCGATGCTTCCGGCGGCCTGCGCCGCCTCGATCCAATTCAGCAGAATGGAGGGGTACTCCCATGCCACCGCCGACCATTCGCCGGCATGATCCTTGTTAAAGGCGGCGTCGAAACCGGCCGGATCCGGGAAATCCGCTTTGTCCGGGGTGAGCGCAGGATCATCGAAATCGGGGAACTGGAAGGTAAGGCCCTCGACGAACTCCTTGCTCGTCTTGGCAATGACATCCAGATAACCGTCGCAGGTGCAGGATACGATCTTGCCTTTGAATCCCTGATGAAACAGCTGTTCGATGATCGGCGTGGTATACACGTCGGTGGCCATGCAGAATACGTCCGGTTTCTTCGACAAAAGCGAGCTGACGATGGGTGCAAAATCGGCCACGTCGAAACCGTGGAAATTGACATCCACGACGTCTATGCCGGCCACTTCGAATGCCGCATTGTAGGTCGCGGCGGATTGCTTGCCGTATTCGATGTCATTGGTGGTAATGATCGCCGCCGTTTTGGCTTCAGGAAATTTGTCCGCGAGCCACTCGACGCCGGTCACGTTGTACAGTGGGTGAGATTCACAAGTGGCGACCAGATACTCCGTGTCGGGCGTGATATCGCTGGGCAGGAGCGTGGTGGTCAGCATCTTCTTGCGCATGGCCCACGGGATGATCGAGGCAACCGTCGATCCACCCAGCATCATAACCATCTTGACGTCGTCCTCGAGCACGAGCTTTTTGAAACCCTGCACCGATTTCTCGGTGTCGTAACCGTGGTCATAGGATGCCATCTCGATCATGTAGGTATCGTTGCCGATCTTGACGCCGCCGGCCGCGTTGATATTGGCGGCGACGATCTCGCAGCCGTACAAGCCGGGGAGTCCCCAGGGGGCATAGTCGCCGGTCATCGGGATATTCATACCGAGCCTGACGGTCTTGGCATCCGCAAGGCCGACCTTCGGTAGTCCGGTTGTCAGAGCCGCCCCCATGCCGGCCAGGGTGGTGCCCAGAAAGCGGCGGCGGCTAAAGCGCTGCCTGAAAACAGACGTCGGTGTTTTAGTCATTACTATGTCCTCCAAAGATGTTTATGTTTACCCTGTCTGGTACTTCGGGAAACTTTGCTTAAGCGTCATCCCGTAGCGACGCGGCAATCCAGGGCGTTCGCCTGACTTCGTTCGCAGTGACGAAAAACTGAAGTAATCAGGGTTACCTTCATTATTACTTCGATCCAAGGTAGGTCTCCATGGAATCATCCATTTCCTCCAGCCACGGGGTGTGATGCTTGGGTTGCATATTGCCGGTCATCAGGGACTTGTAGGCATTATTACGGAAGCCCATGATGTCATCGTGCTTGTGGTGCTCCCACTCCATGAATGTTTTGTTCACGCCTTCCACGTCGAAACTCGGGTAGTCGGTGTCGTTGATGAGATCCTGCGTGTAGTCTCCCTGGAACCAGATCATCTGCTCATCGTCCTCCAGTTTTTCCTCCCGGTCACGCCAGGCCTGGCTGTGTTTGGACATTTCTTCGGCAGAGGGAAGCGAGATCCGCCCGAGGATAACATCGCGTACGAACCATGCCTGTGCATCGAACATATTGAATGTATAGAACTGATCCTGCATGCCAAGGTAGAACAGCTTGGGATTCTTTTCCCAGACCACGCCCTTGTACAGCCCCAGGGGCCACAGCCGGTTGTCTGTTTGGAGACGGAGATCGTCGGTAAGAAAAGGGAAGTGGTGCAGGTATCCGGTGCACAGGATGATAGCGTCGACCTGCTTGCTGCTGCCGTCTTTGAAGTGCGCCGTCTTACCCTCGACACGGGTCAATATGGGCACATCCTGCCAGTTGTCCGGCCAGTGGAAACCCATGGGCGCCGTTCGGTAGCTGCAGGTGATCGAGCGTGCACCGTACTTGTAACACTGGGAGCCGATGTCCTCGGCCGAGTAGCTCGTTCCGATAATCAGGATGTCCTTGTCCTTGAACTCCAGCGCGTCGCGAAAATCATGGGAGTGCAGGATGCGGCCGTTGAAGCTCTCGAAACCTTCGAACTGTGGAACGTTGGGCGTGGAGAAGTGGCCGGAAGCCACAACCACGTTGTCGAACTCCTCTGAATACAGCGTGTCGGCTTTGAGATCGTTGACCGTGACGGTAAATTTGCCGGTGTCGTCAGAGTAATCCACGTGCCGGACGGGGCTACGGAAGCGGCACCACGGCCTGACGCCGCACTTCTCCACCCGGCCCTGAATATAGTCAAAAAGCACTTCTCGTGGTGGGTAAGATGCGATGGGCTTTCCAAAATGCTCCTCGAACGAGTAATCTGCAAATTCGAGGCATTCCTTTGGTCCGTTCGACCAAAGATAACGATACATGCTGCAGTGAACGGGTTCACCGTACTCGTCCGTCCCGGTCCGCCAGGTGTAGTTCCAGATGCCCCCCCAGTCTTCCTGACGTTCGAAACACACGATTTCCGGGATTGCCCCACCCTTGTCCTGGGCCGATTTGAACGCCCGCAATTGTGCAAGACCGCTGGGGCCCGCGCCGATTACAGCAACACGAGTAGACATTAGGCTCCTCCGATTGTGTTTTTTTTACAAACTGAATATTACCAGCTCAAGTTAAAGCCGTGCTGTACCAGTGTCAAGCCTCCGAGATGATGACACCGGGTCGTGCGACAGTCTATTATCCGGGTCGCTCGATTCAACTGACGCGAGGGAAAGATGCAAGGTCGGCGAATAGTGAAAACGCGGTCGGTGCCGTTCCAAACCTACGATATGGAGGGACCGGTGCAGCACGACATGTCGTTGCTGCCGTTGAGTTATAACCGAAAAACAGGTGAAGGGGCGTACATGGTGCGCATGGAACCCGGTGCACGGTTCGAAACGCACACCCACCGGCAGCAGGAAGATTACATCATTCTGGAGGGCAGCCTGATCGAGGACGACGGGACCGTTCTGACGCCCGGCGACTACGTGATCATGGAGCCCGGAACCCGCCACTACAGCCGCACCGAGGAAGGTTGCCTGGTGCTGGGCATCGACTGGCAGCGCACTGAGGACCCTGATAGCGCAAAGCAAGATTGATCCGAAGGCCCACCCCGGAGGTCATCCCGGGCCGGATCGACGAAGGCCGCTTTATTGCGCCTCGGCAAAAAGTTCGGACTTCGAAGTGAGGCGTCTTCAGCGAACCTTAAGGCCGATGTGATACGCTCTTCAATATGACATTGAAAACTGTATTGTCAGGGCATGCCGGAGTATAGCCCTTTCAGCATGGCAAGCCTTCTGTTCACGACCGGTTTGCTCAGCGTCTTCATCACTCTGCGCTATCTAGCCATCGCCGGGTTTTTTTACTGGGCCCTATGGAAACGGCCCGGTAATCCGCTGCACGCGCGGCGGCTGACCAATATCCAGCCCCCGGGACGCCTTATCCGGCATGAAATTCGGTGGTCGCTGATTGCCTCGGTTATTTACGCTTTCGCCGGCGCGATCATCATCGACGCCTGGCGCAACGGCCACACGCTCATCTATTTCGACGTATCCGACTATGGCGTGGCGTACCTTCTGCTCAGCGTCCCGATATACATGTTTCTGCACGACACGTGGTTTTACTGGACGCACCGTATAATGCACCACCGTAAGCTGTTCCGCGTGATGCACAAAGTGCACCACGAATCGAGGCAACCTACACCGTGGGCCGGATTTTCTTTCCATCCCTGGGAATCCCTGGTGGGCGCGCTCGTTTTGCCGCTGCTCGTTTTCCTGGTGCCCATCCACATCGGCGCATTGATTTTTCTACTGGTGGTCATGAGCGTAACTAGCGTCACCAACCACTCGGGTTTCGAGCTTCTGCCCGACAGTTGGGTTCGCGGAATTATTGGCCGCCACTGGATCTCGGCGACGCACCATAATCTGCATCACCAGAACTTCCGGAAAAATTTCGCGTTGTACTTCAGATTCTGGGACCGGGTGATGGGCACGGATGAAATGGAGCAAGCCTACGATTTTCTTCGGCACCGACATGTCCGTGAAAACGTCTGAACACGGAGCCCGTCGCGGCACGGATTCCGGCAAATCTTGCCTGGGGGCGCGGGGTATGACACGGTGATATTGGTGTGTGGCCCGGTAAGTTGGGCGGCGAAGCAATGAACACGAAAACCGACATTCAGTTGTTTTCGCGGGAGTTTCGCGCCAGCGTCAACCACCGCCTCGACGAGTTGATCGACAACGCAAGTTCCAATGACGCGCTGACGGAGGCCATCCGCTATTCGCTGTTGGCGCCGGGCAAACGGTTACGGCCATTGATCTGCCTGATGTCGTCCCATTGTCTGGGCGGTTCCCTGGAGCAGACGCTGGACCCCGCTTGCGCCATTGAAATGATCCATACCGCATCGTTGATCGTCGATGACCTTCCGTGCATGGACGATGCAAAAATGCGCCGCAGTCTGCCCGCCTGCCATCGCTGCTATGGCGAGGCTACCTCCATTCTCGCCGCACTGGAACTTCTCAGTCTCGGATATCGGGTGATGAGCGAGGCCCCCGGTGTCGACGCCGAACGTCGAATGCGGCTGGTGCAGGTCCTGGCGCGCGCGGTTGGCGTCAACGGTCTGATCGGCGGCCAGGATCTGGATCTGGCGGCGCTCCAGAAAGGAGACGATTCGGCTACCAATACCGATTGCGTGTCGCGCATTCATGAACTCAAGACGAGTTCGTTGTTCATTGCCGCCGCGGAATCCGGCGCCACCATAGCCGGACTCGAAGGCGACCAGATGATTCCTATCCGTCAGTTCGCCGCGCGGCTGGGCCTTGCCTATCAGACCCTGGATGACCTTCTGGACGCGCAGGGATCGGTCAGAACAACCGGTAAGGACGTGCGCAAGGATTTAGACAAGCCGACGCTGGTGGGCGTGCTCGGCGAGGACAGCGCCGCGGACTACGCCAGGAACATGATTACCGCGGCGATGGCGGCGCTGCAACCCCTGGGACCTGGAATGGAACCGCTCGAAAACCTGGTAATCAGTCTGATCGGCGGCATGGCACCGGCTCAGCAAACAGTGAACTGAGAGCGTTATGCCGGATTCCGTTATCAATCTGCTGCTGCTCACGGGTGCCTTTGCCGCCATGGAAGGAGTGGCCATTCTGAGCCACAAATACGTCATGCACGGCTTCCTGTGGTGCTGGCACGAGTCCCACCACAGCCCGAGGCAGGGCATCTTCGAGAAAAACGACCTCTTCGCCGCGATATTCGCGCTGCCATCCATTGCGATGATTTACCTCGGCACCAACGGCAATCCCAGGCTGCTTTGGATAGGTATCGGCATCGCGCTGTACGGGCTTGCATACTTCGTGTTCCATGACGTGATCGTACACCGCCGTATACGCACGCGTTACAAGCCGAAAAGCGGTTATATGGGACGTATCGTCAGGGCGCACTGGATCCACCACGCTACGAGGACCAAAGCGGGCGCCATATCGTTCGGATTTCTTTATTCGCGGCCGGTGGATGTCCTGCTGTCGGAACGGAAACGCCCGCAGCACCGCACGCCCCCTCGAGAGAGCACGCCCTCCCAGCCCTGAAGCGGCCCAGCGGCAGGTTTCCTGATCGGCGCGAGGGCGCAGGACAGGGGTCGATGAACGCCGGGCTGAAAAAATCGCCGGGAGCGATTTTTCGCGGTAGCCCCGAAGGGGTGAGGCGCTTAGGATGCGTCGAACCGGTGAGATGCATGGCCGGTGCTATGGATCGAATGAAGCCCAAGTGCAGCGGGGCCTGGACCAGCCAGCGCCGGGATAGGCGTTGTCGATACAGACTGTTTTTCGGTCAAAACTAAACAACCTAGCGTTAGTAAGTCCTTAGCAAGAAGTCAAAGCCGCCTGGTGACATATGCGGGTTAGAGCGGAGACTTTCTGCACTGCTGCGTCTATTCAAGGACCGGACTCCACAGGCTCTCGTCGCGCCGCTCGGCGTCGGTGTAACGGTCGAACAAAGAGGACCGCAAAGCGGCCAGCATGCCGTTTGCCAGACCCAGCAACTTGCGCGGTTTGCTGACGACGACCCGTTCCCGCCAGGCATCTTCACCGCGCTCACGCACGACTTGCCCGATTTCGCGGTAGACGGCGCGGGCGGCGGCAACGGCCCATGCCGAGCGAAAGTCGAGTGCGCGCAGGCCCTCGTTTGCGGAGTCGTAGTATCGCTCCGCCTCGTTCAGCAGGCGGTCGACCACCGCGCTCAGCGAAGAGGCATGGCGCGGCGCCATGATCTCGCCGCTTGGTATGCCGGCTCCGGTAAGCCAGTCGCCGGGCAGATAGATTCGGCCCAACTCGGCGTCCTCGCCGACGTCGCGTGCAATATTGGTGAGCTGGAAAGCAATACCGAGATCGACGGCGCGCTGAAGCAGCTCTGGCTTACGTACACCCATGATATACGCCATCATGACACCGACTACGCCGGCGACGTAATAACAGTACTGCAGGGTGTCTTCGAGGGTCGGATATTCGGCGCCGCGGGCGTCCATGGCAAAGCCCTCCAGTAATTCCAGGGGATAGCGCCCGGGTATCTCGTTACGCCTCAGCACGTAACGCAACGCCTCGAAAACGGGCTCGTCCGACGGTTGCTCATCAATGGCCGCTTCCGTCTTCTCGATGAGAGCGGACAACATCATCCGTGTAGATTCCTCCGACTGTGGTTTGGCACCGAAGCCGAGCTCCTGGTTGTCGATTTGATCGTCGCAGTATCGGCACCACGCATACAGCATATAGGCATTGTCCCGCGTCTCCCTGTCGAACATGCGCGCGGCAGCGGCAAAGCTTTTAGAACCCTGGTGGATGATCCGGCGGCTCGCCCCCGCAAGTTCTTGCACCGCTATCGTGTTCATTCGATAGCCATATCCGCCAGCATCAGTCCCGCCGTGGCGCGTGCCGAGTTCACGACCCCCGGGATGCCGGCCCCAGGATGGGTACCGGCGCCGACGAAATACAGGCCCCGTATGCGATCGTCCCTGTTGTGCACTCTGAACCATGCGCTCTGCAACAGCGTAGGCTGCAGCGAAAATGCGGAACCTTGCCAGGCGTTCAGTTCGGATTCGAAATCCGGCGGCGCAAACGTCCGAATAGTGACGAGTTTCTCTCGCAGCCCGGGCATGCAGCGCTGTTCGAGTGCCGCCAGGATGCGTTCCGCCAGCCGCGGCCCGGCGGCACCCCAATCCACGTTGCTGATCCCCAGATGGGGCACCGGCGCGAGAACGTAGTGCGTGGAATGGCCCGGAGGTGCGAGGCTCGGATCCGTGACCGACGGAGAATGGAGATACAGCGAAAAGTCGTCGGCCAGTACGCCACGATTGAAGATATCGTCGAGCAGGTCCTTGTAACGAGGGCCGAAAAGGATGGTGTGGTGGGCAAGATCAGGATAACCACCCTTGACGCCAAAATAAATCAGGAACAGCGACATGGAGTGATCGCTTTTTTCCAGTTTTCGGGCCGCAGCACGCGCGGTCGGCGCGTCGCGCAAAAGAGATGCATAAGTGTGGATTACGTCGGCATTGCTGGCGACAAACGCGGCCGGGATTTTTTCTCCATCGCGCAGTTGCACGCCCCCAACCCTGTCGCTTTCGAGCAGCACCTGGTCGACTGGAGCGTTCAACCTGATGTCGCCGCCGAGGTCCCGGAACAGTTTTACCAGCGCGGCAACGAGCGCGCCGGTGCCGCCCTTTGGAAAGTGCACACCCCATTTCAGTTCGAGCGCATGGATCAGGGCATAGATCGCGGATGTCGAAAACGGATTGCCGCCGACCAGCAGGGTGTGGTAGCTGAATGCCTGGCGCAGCTTGTCGTTTTCGATGAATTTGGCAACCATGCCGTAGACGGAGCGATAGCTCTGCAGTCTGACGAGTTTCGGAGCCGCGCGCACCATACTCCAAATATCCAAAAAGGGGACATGCGCAAGCCGCTCATAGCCCTCGGCGAACACGGCCCGGGAGTATTTGCGAAAGCGCCGGTAGCCCTCGACGTCGTTCGGGCTCAGGTGTGCGATCGCCTTTTCCAGGGTGGCCTCGTCCCCGCTATAGTCGAAACTGGTGCCGTCCTGCCACAGCAGCCGGTAAAGGGGCGTCAGTTCCGTCAACTCGACGTAGTCGGCACGATCCCGGTTGGCGATTTTAAACAGTTCGTCGATCACCGTGGGCGCGGTCAATACCGTCGGACCGGCGTCGAAGCGGAAACCGTCCTGCTCGTAGACATAGGCGCGTCCCCCCGGTTTGTCCCGGGCCTCCACAACGATCACGGCCGCGCCGGCGGCCTGCAGGCGTATGGCGAGCGCGAGCCCGCCAAATCCGCTGCCGATGACAACCGCGCGTGGGCGGTCGTGGGAGGAAGCCGGCGTCATGTAACGGCAGGCGGCCGGTAGCGGAAAACGCTATCGATAGCACGCCTCAATTCGACCGGGGGTTTGCCGGTCAGTATGCGCAGTTTGTCGATGATCGTGCTGCCGCCGGCATAGAAGCGTGCAATCAACCCCGCGTCGAGCCCGTAAAACCGTTCCAGAATGCGCCAGCGTTGATCCGGTTCGGCCGCCAGAAACAGCATGCGGTTCAGCGCCCGGTAGAAACCCGTCTGCTGCCACAGCGCGACGCTCTGTTTTCGCGTTCGCTCGAAGACGGCCCCGGCGGACCAGTCGCGCTGAAGCGCAAGCTGATCGGCGAGCCTCACCGCGTTTGGAAGCGAGTAGCCGGTGGCCGGATGGAACAGCGCCGCGCGGAGCCCGGAGCGGGCCACCGGCGCGTCCGCATCGTCCCAGAAGGCTTCGATGTCGCCTCCAAGCGTAATAGGCAGTACGCCTTCTTCGACTCGCAACCGTCGCGCAATGCGCCAACCCTTGCCGTCGGCATAGCGCGCTATCTCAGCGCCGTATTCATCATTCGAAATGTCCGGTCCGTCGCTGAAGCGCGTATCCTCGATCAACAGAATACGGGGAGTGAACGGCAGTGTATAGAAGAAGCGGTATCCGTCGTCCTGGCGGATGTCCGCGTCCATGATGATTGGTCCCTGCAGGGTGTGCTGGTTTTCGAGTTCCACGACCCAGCCGACGAATTTCTGAAAACGTATGTCGAGATGCGGGCTGGGCGACGGGCCGCGCCCGTCGATTACGGACCGGGCGTCGAGCCGGCTGCCGTCTTCCAGAACGACGCTGTCGGGCTGCACACCCTTTACCCCGACCCCGGTGCGAACACGGTCGCCGAGTCGTTCATCCGCGACACTTGCCAGCCGGGCAGAGGAGATGCTGTGATAGGATCCGGGCAGGGTGCGCTGGTAGTGCGGAAAGCGTACCGCATAGGTATCCCAATTTTGCTCGGCAAGAGGCAAGAGCCAGCCGCGACTGCCATCCGGGACGTCCGCACCGTGAAAAGACCAGGTGTGATTGCCACCGATGCGCGACTCCTGCTCGAACAGCACCACCTTCAGCGACGGCTGCGTATCGACAAGCCGCAAGGCGATCAGGGTATTGGCCAGGCCTCCCCCTACCAGTATCAGATCCGGTGTGCTCATGGGGCGCACAATATCACACGGAACCCGCCGACTCAGAAAAAGTAAAAACGCTTGATCTGTTCACGTACTTTGTCGGAATCCACCACCGGCGATCTGGCGCGCAGCAGGTAAATACCGTTTTCCCTCGCCATGCACCGACGACAGTGAAAACGACCCAGAACGCGGACGTCTTCGTACAACGGGGTGATTTCCTCCTGTTGGAAACCGACGAACAGCACGTCCCCGAACTCGGCCTCACGCGACCAGAGGTGATAGTTGTTATGGCCCGAATGAGCCGTTGGAAGACGATCTCCATCGTCCAACTGATTCAATGCGCCGGCCTGGCCGAAATAGGCCGCAACGATCTGCACACGCGAGCGCTCGTCCGGCGCGATTTCCGCGTAGTGGCGATAAACCTCGGCGACCAGTTCTGGCCAGCCGTGCATCTCCGCGAAATGCGGGAAGTATCTGCCAACCGCCGCCGGCTCTTCGCCGCGATGCCCCTGCTCGCCGTCCCGGATAAAGTCGGCCAATCGCTGCAAGGCGTCCGGCGGCAGCACCGGCGCGGCGATCGGAACGGCCATGACCCCGGATACGGCGAGTGCGGCAATCAGCGCGGCGCGGATCCGTCGCCGGCCCTCCAGCCATCGTTCCCAGAGTAGCGATCCCTGGGCGGTGAACAACACGAATAAAGGGGTCGCGAAATAAAACTTCACCCCCGCTGCGAGAAAAAGTACCAGACAGATCGCCGACGCGGTGCCGAACGTGCGGACGGTTGCGCTTTTCGCAATCAACCCATATACCAGACCGGGCAGCCAGATGATCACGAACAGGGGATTCATGGTGGCGAACAGGCCGAACACCGGCTGCGCGACTACCAGAGCTTCCGGGGGACGATCGTTGTAGGCCCGGACGAATTCGAGGAACAGCCAGTTTTCGGCGATTTGCCAGTAAACGAACGGCGATGCGAAGACCAGCGCGATGCCGGCGGCCGCCCACGTCTCCCGGCGGGCGAACACCCATCGGGCGTATATCAGCGCACCGGCGGCGAGCGCTGCGAACCAGGCCAGGATCGATAACTTGGTCAGAAGGGCGCATCCGAATACGACCCCGAGCGCGAGCATGTGAGCGGGACGCCGCTCTTCGAGGTAACGGATCGCAAACCAGAAGCCGGCAACCCACCACATCTGATCAAAGACGTTCATGGTGAGTATCGACTGCACCGACAAAAAAGCCGGTGCGAACAGCACCACGATGCCCGTGATCCATTGAGCCGCACCCCGCGCGCCCAGCAAACGCGCCACGTCGACGGCGACGAGCGTCACCCCGATGCCGACCAGGCAGGCTAGAGTGCGCAGCACCAGGAGATCCTTGCCGAAGAGGCCCGTTACCCCGGCAATGATCCAGGCTATCGCCGGGGGAAAGTCCACATAACCCGCCGCCAGCCGCTCCGACGCATCCAGAAAATAGAGTTCGTCGGCAAGGTAGCCGTACTGCCTTCCGGCTAGGGCAAAAACGGCCAGCTTCACCAAGACACAGAAGATCCAGGCGGACCAGGCGGGTTTCGCCAGCGGATTAGCCATTCGCGTGCCATGTGTAGGTTCGAGTCACGGCATAGTTCCAGACCGCGCCGACGAGTATCCCGGCGAAACCCGCCAAGAACCAGTCGGATTCCTGTGAGAAAAGCCAGGTCGCCACGCCGACGTTGGCCACCGCGCCCACACTGCAGGCCAGTACGAACGAAAACCAGCCGCGCACCCATGCCCAGCCTTTGAGCGCGAGATCGCGATAGGTGACGATGTTGTTGAGCATGAAATTCGCAGTCATGGCCACCAGGGTTGCCCACGCCTGGCTCGCCACAAAACTCTGCCCCAGGCCCTCGTGCAGCGCCGCCAATATCGCCATGTGTACGAAGATGCCCAACCCCCCGACCATGATGAAGGCCACGAACCGCACCGGCACGAAACGCCCGACGAGCTTGTCCAGCAGCAGCATGCCGTAGTCCCACAGCGCCCGATTGTCCAGCTTGCTCTCGCCCGCATAGCGCTTGCCGAAGTTATAGGGAAGTTCTCTGAACACCAAAGGTCGCGGCGAGGACGCGAACAGATCCAGCAGAATCTTGAAGCCGGTGCCCGAGAGGTGGCGCACGGCGCCCTCGAGGGCATCCCGGGTCATCATGAAGAAACCGCTCATGGGATCCTTGAGATCCGCCGGCACCAGCCTTCGGCTCAGGCGGGTGGCGAGTGCTGATTTTGCCGCGCGATCGGTGGCAAAGCTGCTGGCATCCCCGCCCTCGGCGTACCGGCTCCCGATCACCACGTCCAGGTTTTCGTTTTCGAGCAGACTCAGCATGGCGGGCAACAGTGATGGGTCGTGCTGCAGATCCGCGTCCATGACCGCAATGTAGGGCGCGCTGGTGGATAACATGCCTTCGATGCAGGCGGAGGCCAGCCCTCGGCGCCTAATCCGCTGCACGCAGCGCACAGCGGGATTCTGCCGGGCCAGTCTGCGTACCTCCGCCGCGGTGCCGTCCGGGGAATCGTCGTCGACGAACACCACCTCCCATCGCGTATTGCCGAGCGCAGCATGCAACCGCTCGACCAAAACCCCGACGTTGGCCGCCTCATTGAACGTGGGCACGATGATTGCCAGCTGCGGGCCTGCCGTCATGTTGCTAAGATTACCGTGAGTAAGTGAATGACGCGCATATTGAACCAAAAAAAATCAACCGTATTGCGACCGGGATTTAACGTCGCCAAAGGCTTTGCGGCCTGCCTGATCTTTCTGACCTTCGCGTCGCATGGACAACCGCCGCCGCTGCCGGACCAGTTCGGCGCTGTTGGTCAGCTTGGTGATCACCTCGGTAGTGTACAGGTTGTCATCGTCGTTTCGGCCAAACGACTGCGGCGAATCAAGCCATGGGAACGGGCACTGCGCGAGCACTACGATACCGTCCCACTTCTGCGGGTCGCGGACGTGCCGCGCACCACAAAGGTCGAATACGAGGCGGTGGCGGCAAAGTTGCGCAAGCGTCTGCCGGATGACATTAATGTGCTGATCGACCTGGATGGCCGCTGGAGCGGCGAGTACGCCCTGGACACCCGGGTACCCAACGTGCTCGTTTTCGACACCACCGGCGAGCTCGTCGCGCGCCATGCCGGGAAATATAAATCCGCGCGGTTCGAAGCACTGCGTGTCGATCTCGAGCGGCTGGTTCGGACTCAGTAGCGAGACACACGCCGTTCGGCAAGCAGCCGCGCCACATACCATCCGATCAGTCCGCTCGATAGCAACAACGCGACCGGCAGAATCACGCCGCCGAGGCCTTCGCCGCGCCATAAAATGCCGCTGTACGCTTCCAGCGCCCAGGTGTTGGGGGTGAGCCAGCCCAGGTTTTTCAGCAGATCAGGCATGAAGATTCGAGGCACCATACTGCCGCCGATGGCCGAAATGATCAGGATCACGGTGTTCGCAACGGTTTGCGCCTGTCGCCGGGTGCGGCACGCGGCGACCAGCAGCATGGCGAGCCCGGCGGCGGACAACGAGGCGGCGGCGGTGACGATCAGCCACGGAAAGAAGCGGGACGGCAGGTCGACACTGTAGAACAGCCAGGCGATAACGAAGATCACGCTGACCTGCACGAACCCCTGCACCGCCACGTACAGAAACTTTCCGTCCACCAGCACACCGATGCCCCCGGGGCCGGCGAGTATACGATCGAGCACACCCGATTCGCTCTCTTCGAGCAGGGACACCGCCCCGTGGACTGCGGCGAAGAGCAGAAACAAGAATGCAACCGCGCCCGCGGAATAGGCCACGAGATTGACCGTCTCGCCGCCGGCGACGCGCTCATGCGCGATCAGGTCCTCGAACGACCAGCCCACCTCGCGCCCAGCCTCCGCATCGGCTCGCATCTCGCTGAGGCCGGCGGCGAGTTCGTCGCGTTGTTCGTCGGTCAGGGTCAGGAACTGGTTTTCCAGTTCGGCCACGACGTTGCCCATGGCGACATCGGGCAGAGCCGAAAAATATGCCCGCCGCAGCCGGCCCATCAGCACGGGTTCCACAAAACCTCTCGAAGGATCGGAGACGACCAGGAGCGGCGCCGGGCCGAACCCGCCGGCCTCATCCAGGGGTTCGGCGTCGCTTCGCAGAATCAGCCCGATGTCGGCCGAACCGGACCGGACCAGGGCGCGCAGGGCTTCGCTGTCCGTGTCGCCGGCCGCGCGCAGGGTAATCGAATCGTCTTTTTCCAGGGCGGCAACGAGGCGCGTCGACACGTCGCTCTTGATCTCATCGAGCACCACGACGGTAAGATCGAGGTTTGCGCCGCTTGTCGCCGTGAAGATCTCCGCCATGATCACGAAGAAGATGACGGGCAGAACAAATGCCATCAGGAGCGCGCCACGATCGCGCAACAATCCGAGCAGCATGGCCCGAAGAATGGCGGCACTCACAGGTGGAGTTCTTCGCCGGTGACGCGGAGAAACACACCCTCGAGGTCCGGTTCCCGTACCCGTATTTCCCGAACACTCAACCCCGCCGCATCCAGATCCTGAGTCCAACCGGCGGCGTCGGTGTAGCTGCCGTCCACGGCGCCGATCCAGGCGAGCCCCCCGTGCAATGCGGTCAGACCGCGTTCGGTCAGTGCCTTCGATTGCTCGATATCAGCCTGCTGTCCGAGCGTTACGATCAGTTCCCTGCCGCGACCGTAGCAGTGCTGGATCAGCTCTCGCGGCGCCCCTTGCAGACGGACACGGCCCGCCGAGAGAAATACGACCCGATCCGCCAGCGACGCGGCTTGTTCCAGATCGTGCGTGGTAATCAGTATGCCGATGCCTTTCGCTCGCAGTTGCCGTAATAGTTCATGGATACGCTTTCGGGCATTGACGTCGACCCCGACCGTGGGCTCGTCAAGCAGCAACAGCTTCGGATCGTGCAACAGACTGGCCACGATATTGAGTCTTCGCCGCATGCCGCCGGACAGCGTCTCCACCCGGCGGTCAGCGAGCTCCGCAAGCGCCCCCCGCTCCAGCGCCTGGTCGATTCGCCAGGGCAGATCGTGTTTCGTAACGCCCATCATGCGTCCAAAGGTCTGCAGATTCTCCTTGACGCTCAGGTACGGATACAGGGCCAGCCCCTGGGGCACGAAGCCGAGATGCCTGCGGATTTCCGGACGCAGGCGCGGATCACCGCCGCACACGGTGACAGAACCCGAATCCGGCGCGATTCGTCCGCAGGCCGTACCCAGCAGTGTCGTCTTGCCGGCACCGTTCGGCCCCAGCAACACCACGATCTCACCCGCGCCTACCAATGCATCCACTCCATCGAGAACGACCTGGCCGCCCAGCGTCTTTCGGATCCGCGCCAAGGAGAGTAATGCGTCTTTTTTGTCGAACTCGGTCACAGTGTGCGGGAGCGGGGTAAGGTGGTGCTTGTATACCATACATCGCGCGGACGTGTGTGGCAGCGATGAATTCGTCCAACCGCACGGGCCGCGACTGAAATAGGCAGAATGGCGGCACTCTTCGGCGGGATCCGGCGCTGGGTATACAATATCCACATGTCGACGGAAACCTGGGAGCTGCTGAGCTACGTGGTGACGGTCATCGGCCTGCCAATGGCTATCTTCGTGTTCGTCTACGAAAAGACCCGCGAGCGAAATGCCGCGGAACAGGAAATGTACCGACGCCTGTCGGATAACTATCAGGAGTTCCTTGAGACCGCGCTGGACAATCCGGACCTCAAGCTGTTCTCGCACGATCCCACCCCCGACCTGACAGACGATCAGCACGAGCGCATGCTAATCATCTTCAGCATGGCGGTGTCCCTGTTCGAGCGCGCCTTTCTCATCCTATACGACGAGGACCTGACAGACGATCAGCAGCGTCGCTGGCGCTCCTGGGATGACTACATGCGGGAATGGTGCCAGCGCGAGGATTTCCGGGAGCACCTTCCGGATCTGCTGGTCGGGGAGGATCCGAACTTCGTGGGTTACATCACGGGTCTATCCGAGGCGACAAGTTCTTTGACGCCTAATTTTTCGATCCGCTCATCGTGTTGATCCTTTGCTATCAGGTTCGATCCCGGATGATGGTAGATTTGACTACCGCATTTCATTCACATGCTCGTCCGCCCCTCGCCCTGGATCAAGGGGCTCAAGCCAGGTGATCTAGAAATCGCCTCTCATACTGCGTCTGCAGGCGGCGGGCAGCGACAACGGTATTTCGCATCAGCACGGCAACCGTTACCGGCCCCACACCGCCCGGCACCGGTGTGATCCACCCGGCCACCTCGTGGCAGGAGTCATAGTCGCAGTCGCCTACGACTTTGCGTTTACCCCCGGGGCCCTCGACCTGGTTGATGCCAATATCGATGACAACGGCCCCCGGTTTGAGCATTGCGCCACTCAACAATCCCGGTTTGCCTACGGCGACGAACACCGCGTCCGCCCGTCGCGAGTGCACCGCGACTTCCCGCGTCATGTGGTGGCAGACAGTGACCGTTGCGCCCTCGGCCATCAGCAGGAAAGCGATCGGCTTGCCGACGATCTCCGAGTGGCCAATGACCGTTGCCTCCAGCCCCTGGAGTGAAACACCGGTACTCCTGAGCAGGTCCACCGAGGCAATCGCAGTGCAGGGCCCCAGTTCCAACTCGTTGTAGACTATGTTCCCAATCGACGCGGGGTGCATACCCTCGACATCTTTCAGCGGGTGGATCGTAGCCTGCAACGCCTTCACGGGGATATGTTCGGGTACCGGCCTCTGCAGGATGATGCCCGTGACAGACGGATCGACATTGTGCTTGATGATGGCGGCATGCATTTCGCTTTCCGAAATGTCCGCAGCATATTGCTTCTCGACGAACTCAATGCCGACCCTATCAGCGTTACGCCGCTGGTTTCGTATATAAAGCTCCACCGCGGGATCGTCACCTATCTTGATCGAAACCAGTTTCGGCGTCCAACCGGCGCCTTTCAGCTTCTTGACGTCTTCCGCAATTTCTAACTGCATGTCCGCTGCAATGGCTCGGCCATTGAGTTCTTTATTGGTCATCGGCTTACCTTTGGTGCGGTGGCAACTGTTGTGATGCTGCATAGATGGGCTGGGCCCGATGATATCCAGATTTACTCGTCAATTGCATTACGCGGGTGCAATCCAATGTGGTGGCTATGGGTGGACTTGAACCACCGACCCCGGCGTTATGAGTGCCGTGCTCTAACCAGCTGAGCTACATAGCCACATGGGTAAATTCTGGAGGGGAGCGGAAAGATACAAGACTCCGTTGAAAAGGGCAATTGCCTGATACACCGCTGACGCATTCGTCGGCCCTGACCCAAGACGAGGTGACGGATAGGCACGAACTTGCCTAGACGTTGAAACGGAAATGCATCACGTCCCCGTCCTGGACTACGTATTGCTTGCCTTCGAGCCGCATCTTGCCGGCGTCCCGGGCCCCCTGTTCTCCACCCAGGTTGATGTAATCCTCATAGGAGATGACTTCGGCCCGGATGAATCCGTGTTGAAAATCGGTGTGTATCACGCCCGCCGCCTGGGGCGCGGTGGAACCGGCGGGGGCCGTCCAGGCGCGGGCCTCCTTGGGACCGGCGGTCAGAAAGGTCTGAAGATTCAGCAACCGGTAGCCGGCGCGTATTACCCGGTCGAGGCCGGGCTCACTCAGACCCAGATCGGCAAGAAACTCCCGCTTGTCTTCCTCATCCAGCTGGGCCAGTTCGGCCTCTATGGACGCGCAAATCGGGATCACCACGGACTCCTCGCGGGCAGCGAATGTCTCGACCTGGTCCAGGTAGGGATTGTTATCGAACCCGTCCTCCGCGACATTGGCAATGTAGAGCATGGGTTTCGCGGTCAACAGGCACAGCGGCTTCAACAGCGCTCCATCCTCAGGCATGATATCCATCGATCGAACGGGAACGGCGCTGTCGAGCTGATCCCGCACTCGTGTAAAAAGCTCGAGTTTTTGCCTCTCTTTTTTGTCCCCCGCTTTCGACGCCTTCTCCGCACGCTCGACCGCGCGTTCCATGGTTTCCATGTCCGCCAGCATCAGCTCCGTAGAAATGGTTTCCATATCCGATGCCGGATCCACCTTCCCGGCGACATGTGTAACGTTGGGGTCGTCGAAGCACCTAACGACCTGGGCTATGGCGTCGACCTCACGGATGTGCGCCAGAAACTTGTTGCCCAGACCTTCTCCCTGTGAAGCCCCTTCGACAAGTCCCGCGATATCGACGAATTCCATGGTGGTCGGAATGACCTGCTTCGGGTTGACGATCCGCGCCACACGGTGCAGGCGTTCGTCGGGCACCGGCACGATGCCGACATTGGGTTCGATCGTGCAAAATGGATAGTTCCTGGCCTCGATCGCGGAACTGGTCAGCGCGTTGAACAACGTCGATTTGCCCACGTTGGGGAGCCCGACTATACCGCAGCGAAAACCCATTAACCGTGCCTCACAAGTTCGACTCGCCCGCCACTGCGCAGGGCAGATCCCTCAGCGCGGCATCGATGGCCCGCTCAATTAGGCCTGCGTCGGTGGTCGACGGTTTCTTTAAAACGTAGTCGGCGACTCCTTTACCGGTCCCCGGATGCCCTACCCCGATGCGCAGCCTGGAAAACTCACTGCCGCCGAGGTGCTTGATCAAGTCGCGCAATCCGTTGTGCCCCGCGTGCCCTCCTCCGACTTTGAGCCGGACTTCCCCGGGTGGCAGTTCCAGCTCGTCGTGTGCGACCAGAATCTCCTCTACGGGAATCTTGTAAAATCGCGCCACCCTGGCAACCGGAAGGCCAGATACATTCATGAAAGTTGCAGGTATGAATAGATAAATCTTGCGGGACCCAATGCGCGCACTGCCGATGCGACCGTCGAACTTTGCTTCGTCACGCAGCGTGGACCCGGCTCCGTGAGCCGCTTCACACACAAATCGTGAGCCCGCGTTGTGACGAGTGGGTTCGTAGCGCTTTCCCGGGTTACCCAACCCGACGAGCAGACTTACCGGCGACGCCACCCGATACGGCTCTGATACGGTAAGCGGGCAGAGTCCCGGCCGGGATAGAAGTCCGGCCTATTCCTCGTCGCCCGATTCGGATTCCTCGGCCTCGGGTGCCTCACCTTCGACAGCCTCCAGCTCTTCCTCGCCCTCGACTTCCTCCAGCTCCTCACGCTGCGGAGCCATGATGGTAGCCACGGTCATATCCTCGCCGCCGTGAGCCAGTGCCGTAATTATTACATTCTCCGGAACCTTGACGTCGGTGAGCTTTGCGGATTCGTGCAGCTCCAGATCGGAGATGTCGATTTCAAGATACTCGGGTAGGTCCGCGGGAAGACATTCGACTTCGACCTCGTTGATCAGATGGGACTCGATGCCGCCCTCATTGTACACACCCGGGCACTCTTCGCCCCCGATAAAATGCAGCGGTACGGCCATGCGGATCTTCTCCGTCGCACTGACCCGTTGAAAATCGACGTGCAAAACCCGCGCCTTGTAGGGATGCATCTGGATGTCGCGCAGGATTACCTGCTCGGTGCCCTTGTCGGTCCTGATTTCGATGACCGCGGCCTGAAACCCTTCTGTTTCCAGGTTGTGCATGATCTCGTTGTGGTTCAACAAAAGATTCTCGTTGTCCTTGTTGGCGCCATAGATCACGGCAGGCACCTTTTCGTTGCGGCGATAGCCCCGGCTCACGGACTTGCCCGTACCGCTCCTGGGAAATGCCTGTATCTGATACTGCGTACTCATTGCTTATCTCCAATTACTCGTGGCGCTTCATATACCGCCATAGAAAACCTACTCGATAAAAATAGAACTGACCGAATCTCCCGTGGAGATGCGCCTGATCGATTCACCCAGCAGTTCGGCAATGCTCAACTGCCGGATCTTGTCACAGGCTTTGGCATCCTCCGTCAGCGGGATGGAATCCGTGACAACCAGTTCGTCCAATTGTGACTGCGCGATGCGCGCAACCGCTCCTCCCGACAGCACCGGGTGCGTACAGTACGCAAGAACTCGCTTTGCGCCTTCCACCTTCATTGCCGCTGCCGCCTCGCACAGTGTACCAGCCGTATCCACCATGTCGTCGATGAGGACACAAACCTTGCTGTCCACTTCACCGATGACGTGCATTACCTTCGACTCGTTTGCCTTGGGCCGCCTCTTGTCTATGATAGCCAAATCGGCGCCCAGCTGCTTGGCCATTGCCCGTGCCCGGACCACACCGCCAACATCGGGTGACACAACCAGCAGATCCTCCGCGCCGTGCCGCCACAGCTCTCCCCACAACACCGGGGAGGCATAGATATTATCCGACGGCACATCAAAAAATCCCTGGATCTGGTCGGCATGCAAATCCATGGTCACAACCCGGTCAGCCCCCGCCCGGTCGATCATACTGGCCGCGAGCTTGGCGCTGATGGCGACCCGCACCGTTCGGGGCCGGCGGTCCTGACGCGCATAACCAAAGTACGGCATGACCGCGGTGATACGCTGGGCCGATGCGCGACGCAGCGCGTCGATCATGATCAGCAGCTCCATCAGGTTGTCGTTGGTCGGAGCGCATGTGGGCTGAATGACGAAAACGTCCAAACCGCGAACGTTTTCGAGGATCTCCACATTGACCTCGCCATCACTGAAACGGCCCACCAGGGCACGCCCCATCGGCAATCCAAGATACCGCGCCACGTCCTCGGCCAGTTTCGGGTTTGCATTGCCGGTGAAAATGGCCAGATTTTCGGTAGTCACTGAGCTTCCTCTAGCTCGCATTTGTCACCAGGATCCCGAGCGATGGCGCAGACCAGGTGCCGATGAACGACGGGCTGCGGTGAGATGCATAGCCGGTGCTATGAATCGAATGAAGCCCAATTTCAGCGGGGCCTGGACCAGCCAGCACCGGGATAGGCGTTGCCGATACAGACCGTTTTTCAGTTAAAACCAAATAACCTAGCATGGTAAGTCCTTAGCAAGAAGTTAAAGCCGCCTGGTGAGAAATGCGGGCCAGTCTTGTCCTGGCTGGGGTGGCAGGATTCGAACCTGCGCATGCCGGAATCAAAATCCGGTGCCTTACCGCTTGGCTACACCCCAATCGTTGTAACCGAAAACACCAATAAACGTAAGAATATCAAGGCGATGGCAGGTCTGGTTCCGCATGCCCAGAATTACCGCGCCCGTGAAAAAACGGCGTATTTTGCGCAACACCGTCAGGTGCTGTCAATCGAAACTCCAGGCTATTCCGCAGCCACGCCCGGGCCCGGCGCCCGACCGGGAGATCGGTGGCGGTCGGGATGCCGATATTGAATCCCCCAAGAGAGATCAGGAGGATAGAAAGCGCCAGCTTTTTATGATCACCCTGACCCTTACCTGATCACTCTCGTTGAACTCGTCCTCGACGATATGCTGCTTCCCCGGCAGGGCCTTCATATGAAATTTCCGCGGCAGTTCGCGTCCCTCGAATTCCCTGTATTCGATGAACTCCACCTCCCAGCCCGCCTGTTTCAAGTTTTGCAGCCGGCCCCAGTCGTCCACAGACTGCTCGTACTCCTGTGCGGGATTGGGCACTCCAAGCACCCAGTAACGCATGGCCTGGAAGGGCACCTGCCAGCCTGCAACCCGGTAGAGCAGTTCCTCCGCCGTTGTTGCGTGGTAGGTTCTTTTCTTGTTGTCACGCAGGGTTGCACCGTCTCGATCCCGCATCAGCACCACCCTGCCTCCGCCAAGCGGCCCGTACAGGTTGATGTTGTGATCCTCACCGTCCCGCTTCCACAGCATATTTGCCTGCCCGCCCCGCTTGTGAGTCTTCACCGCGAGCTTTCCTCTGACCTCCCACGAGTCGATACGCGAGAGTTCTTCGACCCGTTTCTCCCACACCGCTGCCGGATCGCCGGCGGGGGGGATTGATGGGGTACTGACGCATCCCGACAACGCGGCGGCCAGAATCGAAATGCCGGCCGCAAGATTCCGCATTGTCATTGATTGAATTTTTTCAGGGTATTCAGAAGAACGTCGTTCTCAGGATTTTTTTCCAGTGCGCGCTGCCAAATTTGCGTAGCCCGCTCCTGATCCCCGTGCACCCACAGCACCTCTCCCAGATGAGCCGCAATTTCTGCATCCTCGCGTTTGGTCAGCGCCCGTTCCAGGTACTCGATGGCATCGGTATGATTACCCAGCCTGTACTGGACCCAGCCCATGCTGTCCAGAATAAACGGATCCTCGGGCCTGATAGAAAGCGCCTGTTCGATGAGGTTCTGCGCTTCCTCGTACCGGTCCGTGGTGTCCGCCAGCGTATAGCCCAGAGCGTTAAGCGCGTGCGCATTTTGCGGATCCTTGACGAGAAGTTTGCGCATGTCGGTCTCGTGGACCTCGAGCAGGTTGAGCTGTGCCGCGATCAGCCCGCGCGCGTAGAGCAATTCGGTATTTTCCGGATATCGCGCGACCGCTGAATCGAGAACAGCCTTGGCATCATCCAGCTGTTTCGAATTACGAAATACCTGTTCGTGTGTAAGGATCCACCGCACGTATTCGTCCTGATTGACCGGATGCAGCGTCTCCAGGTGTGCCAATGCGGCCTCGGTGCCGTCGGTTTCCATCAGTAGGTCGGTTATCGACAACTGAGCCTCGAAATAGTAGGACTCCGACTGCACGGCCCGATATATCTGCATGGCCTCTTCGTAGCTCTCGCGTTCGATGGCCAGTTGGCCCAGATAAAGCCTGATCTGGTCGTTTCCCGGCCGCAGTTCGAGATTAGCCTTGAGATATCGCTCGGCGTCTTCGAGACGATCGAGCTCTATGGCCAGCAGCCCGGCGGCGTAAAGCGCGTCGGCGTTGCCCGGTTCCTGATCGGCAAGCACCGTGAACTGGTCGTATCCGCGCGCATGTTCATCCTGGTCGACCAGGTAACGGGCAAAATAAAGTCTGAGCCTTTTCGACTCCGGAAAACGGTCAAGGAATGTCTCACAGAACTCGATCACCGATTCTTTTTGCCCCTCGATTCCTGCCAGATGCGCGGCCTTTGCCAGCGCGGCATCCTCAGAAGCCGGATTCAATTCGAGAGCTCTGTCCAGCGATTCGACAACGAGGTCCGCCTCATCCAGACGATCGGCGAGGTATGCCCGCGCGTAATGGACTTCGGCATTATCCGGATCGAGTGCCACTAGTTCTGACATGAGCACCAACGCGCCTGCCCGGTTGGGCTGGCGGCTCAACAGTTCGGCCAGTCTGCGATAGGTGCGGGTCCGGCCCTCGGGATCGCGTGTCAGAAGTTCCTCTACAACTGCCCCGGCCTCGTCCGTTTTTCCTTCTTCCACCAGCGCCATAGCTGCGATTTCCAATGGCTCGGTATCTTGAGGCCGCAGTTCCGCCCAAATACGGGCCGACTGTTTGGCTCGCCTGAAGTCCCTGGCCCGCAGCGCCACCCGGGTAGACCGCTCCGCCAGGCGGTAGTCACGGGCCTGCCCGGCGGCATTGTGCAGTGCACTGGCAGCAGTGTCGAAATCACCTCGTTGAAGCGCCAGCTCCCCCAGCAGCAGCTGGTACAACAGTTCGGAATCCAGTTCGACAGCCGGCAGGCCGGCGGTATCCGCAGGTTCCGCTTCGCCCGCCTCGGTCTGTTCTGCCGTTCCATCGGCAACAGGCGGCGCCGACGCACAGCCCGATAACATCGCCAGCGCGCACAAAACGACGCCCAGACGACGCCGATCTTTCGATATGTCAACGATATTGGGTAGCTTCACCGGGAATATAAGGAGTTTTCTAGCTTGCTTGTCGCGGTAACATTCAGACTCTTGCAGGAGGACACCCGCCCTCCATTCACCTCACTGATCAGACAACAAAATCCGAATATAGGTCATTTTAACTCCGTCTTCGGTTTTCATACATTATTATAGGCACTTATCCCCAGCCCGCATATTGCATCATTGGGTGCCGGGTTGATTCGATAACCTATTGCTCTGACAAAGCGCCAGAAAGATTGTGTATCAAAACATAACCAGGGTCAGTCTGCATATTGCATCAGGATCCCGAATGACGACGCAGGGCCGCTTTGGCTGGGCGCCGGCCCGGTGCAATACGCGGTTTAACACGCGATGAACGCGATTTTTCTGATTGTGATTGTTTTGTGCGTGTTCGTCATGGGCTATCGTTTTTACGCAAAATTTCTTGTTCTCGGGGTGTTCCGGCCACGCAAGGATGTAACCACACCCGCTCACCAGCAGGCGGATCCGCATGACTACAGCGCCTGCAACCGCTGGCTGCTATTGGGATACCACGCCGCAGCCAGCGTCGGACTGGTGTCGATTACCGGTGTCGGTATCGGCGTAGCGTGGGGCTGGGTACCGGCATTTTTGTGGATTGTCGTAGGCACACTGGTCGCCGGCGGCATCTACGCTATGGCGAGCTTGTGGTCGAGCCTGCGAGACGGCGGCAACAGTATGGCGGGGGTTATTTTCGAAGCGGCGGGGGCGTGGGCCGCGCTACCCGTTTTTCTGCTGGGGGTCGCCCTGCTGGTGTTGATGTGCACACTGACGGCTGTGCTGCTGGGACAGTTGCTGCAGGCACATCCGGACGCGACCTGGTTTTTTCTCTCACTCGCGGCCTCCGCCTGGCCGCTCCGCCGTATGCTCTCATCCCATTCCGGACTGGCCAGATTGATGTGGGTTGCGGTGACCACCGGCCTGCTGATTACGGGGATGTTTCTGGGACAGATATTCCCACTGAGCATTGGCGGTGAATTGGCGCTCGATATCAACGGCGATGAAGTGCTAAAAATACCGAACGAGACCCCGTGGGTTGCGGTGGCACTCGCGGTGGCGTTTCGATCCATCGATGCGCCCATATCGGCAATCGGCCGACCAAGGGGTGTCGTCGTAGGTATATTGCTGGCACTCGTTATGTTGCTCACCGTTTCCGGACTGGTGCTGTCGGCCCCGACCATCGTGGCGCCTGAGTTCAATGTCGAAACGACGCTGCCCGATCTGTTTCCTTTACTGTTTCTGGCGATAAGCGCCGGTTCCATATCGGGTGTCACTGCGCTGATTGCTACCGGCCCGACCATGCGTCAGATCAATCAGCACAAAGACGCCTCCTTGATCACTTTTGGCAGCGCCATGATCAACGGGGCGCTGGCTGTCGTGGTGCTGGCCGTCCTTTGCGCCGGCTTTTCCGAGACAGGGGAGTGGTCGTCTATGTACGGATCCTTGCCGCATCGAACCGAGGTGTTTGCCTGGCTCGACCTGGCCGTCACGAAAATGGGGAGATTCGTGGCTGCTCTCGGCGTGCCGTTGCACCTGGCGGTGACTATGGTCGCGGCAATTGTGGCATCCATGGCGCTGACCATGCTGGAATCCACTCTTCGGGCCCTGTCATTCGGCGTCGAGGAATTCGCTGAGGATTTTTCGGTGCAGCGGCTGCGAGGCAGGAAGAACAGGGCACGTATTGCGACGGGCATCGTCTTTGTTGCAACGTGTTTCGCGCTTCAGGTAGACCTTGGATTGAATCACTGGTTGTTCCTCGGATTGACCAACCAGCTGTTTGCCGGGGCCGTAATGCTGATGCTCAGCCTGATCCTGTTCAAGCATTCCAGAGGAATGACGTTTGTATTTGTGCCGGGATTGTTCGTGCTGCTATGCGCGACATGGGGATTGTTCTGGTTGTTACTGGACTGGTGGAATTCCGGGCACTGGGCACTGCTGGTGATGGCGTCTGCGGGGGGTCTGCTGGCGGTTGCCACCGCGATCGCCGCTATCAAGGCGTTCGTGAGAGAGCGGCGGCGGCTGGGCACCGCATCAGCGTCAACCGGCGCCCCATGAACCGTTATTGGCAAAACCAGGTTACACCACACTAGTGCGTCTGATTGCAATTGGACTGAACCACGACAGCGCCCCCATTGGCGTCAGGGAGCGGGTCGCGGTTACGGCGGAACGGCTGGTGGAAGCGCTGCACGAGGTGGCGAAGCGAAACCAGGTTAGGGAGGCGGCCATTCTCTCCACCTGCAACCGAACCGAAATTTACTGCCATCAGCAGGACAACTCCGAAGAACAGCTCATTTCGTGGTTGTGTGCTTTTCATGGCGTCCCGGAATCGGACCTTTCACCCTATTTGTACCGATTTCCGGATGAACAGGCGGTCCGGCATGCGTTCCGGGTCGCCTCGGGCCTGGATTCGATGGTACTGGGCGAACCGCAGATTCTGGGGCAAATGAAAGAGGCATTTGCGATTGCTCACAAGTCCGGCGTCACCGGCAAAATACTGAACCGCTTATTCCAGCAGACTTTCTCGGTCGCGAAGCGGGTGCGCACGGACACGGCCATTGGTTCCAGCGCGGTAAGCGTGGCGTTCGCGGCGGTATCGCTTTCCAAACAGATCTTCTCCGACCTGTCGCAGCAGACGGTGCTGATGATCGGAGCAGGTGAGACTATCGAACTTACGGCACGGCATTTGAAGGAAAACGGCGTAAAACACCTGATCGTGGCCAATCGCACCCTGGAGCGCGCCCGCCGGCTAGCCGAAACCTTTGGTGCGGAAGCCATTTCTCTGGACGAACTTCCGGCGCGTTTGAGCGATGGCGACATCGTCATCTCCTCTACCGCAAGCACGCTGCCGATACTGGGCAAGGGTGCGGTCGAAAGTGCCCTGAAGAGGCGCAGACGCAGTCCTATTTTCATGGTGGACCTTGCCGTGCCCCGCGATATCGAGACCGAAGTGGCCGAACTCGACGATGTCTTTCTTTACACGGTAGATGACCTGCAGGGGGTGATAGAAGAAAACCTCCAGGCCCGAAGACAGGCCGCCCGCGAAGCGGAGCAGATCATCGATACCCAGACCGACGAGTTCATGGGCTGGCTAAACAGCCTGAATGCGGTGCCCACGATCAAGGCGCTTCGGGAATCGTTCGACCGTATGGTTGAAACCGAAGTGGAACGAGCGCAGAAAAAACTGCAGGCCGGTGCGGACGCGAATGAAGTAGTCCGCCAGCTCGCCGGCAGCCTGTCGAGGAAATTCACCCACAATCCCACCGAGCAGCTGGCAAGGAGCGACAACGACGGCACCTTGAACGACGCCGTGCGAAGATTGTTCAAACTGGAGCCGTAGATCGGGACTTTCATGAATCCATCCATACAGGACAAGCTGGATCAGCTGGCAGAGCGGCGGTCGGAAATCAATGGACTTCTGGTCGATCCGGCAACAATCAAGGACCAGGATAGGTTCAGGAACCTGTCCATCGAACTGTCCGATATCGAACCCGTGGTTCGACAGTACCGGGCGCTTCAGGCTACCCGGGACGAACTGGAGGCCGCCCACTCGATGCTGGCGGAAAGCGACAGTGAAATCAGAACGATGGTCCAGGAGGAGATCAGAGACCTCGAGGCCCGGCTGTCCGATCAGGAACGGGAGATCCAGAAACTTCTCGTACCGAGGGACCCAAACGACGGGCGCAACATCCTGCTGGAAATCAGGGCCGGAACGGGGGGTGACGAGGCGGGATTGTTTGCCGGAGACCTGTTTCGCATGTACGCCATCTACGCGGAGCGGCGGCGCTGGAAGGTGGAGATCATCAGCAAGAGCGAGGGTGAGCACGGGGGTTACAAAGAAATCATCAGCCGGATTGTGGGCAAGAACGCCTACTCGCGTCTCAAGTTCGAGTCTGGCGCCCACCGGGTGCAGCGCGTTCCCGAGACCGAGGCGCAGGGGCGAATTCACACCTCCGCCTGCACGGTGGCGGTAATGCCGGAAGCCGACGAAATCGATGACGTGGAGGTCAATGCACAGGACCTGCGTATTGACACCTTTCGCGCGTCCGGCGCCGGTGGCCAGCATGTCAACAAAACGGACTCCGCCATCAGGATCACGCACCTGCCGACCGGGATGGTCGTCGAATCCCAGGACGAGCGCTCTCAGCACAAGAACAGGGCGCGAGCGATGACCGTTCTGAGGTCACGCCTGCTCGAGGCGGAGAGGAACAGGCAGCTTGCCGAAGAAGCGCAAACCAGAAAATCCCTGGTAGGCAGCGGGGATCGTTCGGAAAGAATACGCACATACAACTTTCCGCAGGGCCGCGTTACCGACCATCGCATCAATCTCACCCTCTACAAACTGGATGAGGTGCTGTCGGGAGATCTGGACCAGGTCATCGGGCCGTTGCTGAACGAACACCAGATGAATCAACTGGCGGCGCTCTCGGCCGGCACCTGAATCAGCTGGACGCAAAACCGGTGATCAGCATCGACGACGCCCTGGCGCGGGCCGCGCGGATACTGGAGAACACCAGTGCCACGGCGAACCTCGATGCTCGCGTCCTGCTCGAACACAGCCTGTCACGGACGCACGCCTGGTTGCTCGCCCATGGCAACGATACAGTCCACCGCGATGAGCTGGAACGCTACCGGACGCTGATAGAGCAGCGCAGGCGCGGCGAGCCCGTTGCGTACATCACCGGCTCGAAAGAATTCTGGTCCCTACACCTGCAGGTCGAATGCTCGGTACTGGTTCCCCGGCCTGAAACCGAACACCTCGTCGAGCACGCGCTGAGGTTGATTCCGCAGCATGCGCATTACCGTATCGCCGATCTGGGGACGGGGAGCGGCGCGGTGGCCCTGGCCATTGCCCGTGAACGACCGTCCAGCAAACTGACGGCCACCGACATTTCCCTCGAGGCGCTGCGCGTCGCGGAAAGCAACGCCAGGCGGCTGGAAATCCAAAACATAAGATTTCTGTGCGGACACTGGTACGCACCGCTGGCGGGGCTCGACTTCGATGTGATCGTTTCCAATCCGCCCTATATCGCAGATGGTGATTCGTGCCTGCTGCATGATGATCTCGCACATGAACCCGTAAGCGCGCTGAAAGCGGGACCGGAGGGCCTCGACGCGCTGCGTGACATCGGCACAGGAGCTTCGAGACATCTGCGCAGCGGCGGTTGGCTTCTTGTCGAACATGGTTTCAACCAACAGCAGGCAGTGAGGCAGATATTCGAACGGGGCGGATTGCACCGGATCGTTTGCAATCAGGACCACTCGGGCCATCCCCGAGTAACCGCCGGACAAGTGCCGGTCGCCCGCGATTAGACCGCATGTTTCACCAGGACAGGTTGCAAAGTGAGCAGGCATCCATCCCGCTATTCGGCTTTGGCGCCTCCGACACGCCAAACGCGTCCCATCTGTTCAATTTCGGCTCCCGGCCTCCGCCAGCTCTGTTACCCGCCTCACACCATATCGACGTTCAGATTCCTACGACGACCTGATTCAGCCTTCGAACTCCGCCATCACGGGTGCATGATCCGATGGCCGTTCCAGCTTCCTCGGCCCCTTGTCCACGTGGCAGGCAAGACATCGCGTATAGAGGGAGTCACTGCAGAGGATGTGGTCGATCCGCAGGCCACGATTGCGCCTGAAAGCCGCCGCCCGATAGTCCCACCATGTGAAGCTCTCCGGTTCCTGCTCGAACTTTCGAAAGCTGTCGTTGAGACCCACGTCCACAAGCGCTTGCAAAGCCTTGCGCTCCGGCTCACTGCACAATACCTTGCCCCGCCACAATACCGGATCGTGTACGTCCCTATCCGTCGGCGCGATATTGAAGTCTCCGAGCAGGGCCAGTTCCTGGTGTTCGCCGAGTTCGGTCTGAATGTATTCCTCCAGTTTTACCAGCCAATCCAATTTGTATCGGTACTTTTCCGAACCGACCTCCTGTCCATTCGGGACGTAGACGTTAACCACACGCACCTTGCCCACGGTTGCGGCCATTACCCGCCGCTGTGGATCGTCGTTACCCGGAATGCCGGCAAAGACGTCTCGTGCATGCATCCTGCTCAGTATCGCCACACCGTTGTAGGTTTTCTGGCCTGAATACACCACGTTGTACCCGGCTTGCCGGATCTCCGCCTCTGGAAAATCCTCGTTCACCATCTTCGTTTCCTGGAGACAGAGAATTTCGGGTTGGTTATCGACTACCCAATCCAGCACATGAGGCAGCCTAACCCTCAGCGAATTGACGTTCCAGGTTGCTATTTTCATCCGGTGCGGAGGTTGGGAACTGTGTAACCTGCTTCCCGCCAGGCTCGAACGAGGCGCGCTTCGAACAGCTACTCGCCGACTCGGACCTTGATCTGCTCTTCCTCGGGGATCTCCTCGACGACATCTTCGAGGAGGCCGGGATCGTTACCCAGCTCTTCCAGGTCCGCGGTGAGCTCGGCAGCCGCGTCCGCGGCCTGTTGCGTGACTTCGTCCTCGGACAGTGCGGCACCCGACGGCGGCTCCGCGTCATCGTCAACGGGTGCACTATCCCCGAGAACGAATCCCGCGCTGCTTAGCGCGGTATTGATCGCGTTCGAGCTGTAACCGCTGACCAGGCCGTCACCGATCGCCAGCATCGGAACCGACAACTGGCCGGCAATTTCCATGAGTTCGTCCTGCACGGATACGCTGCTGCCGGCGTCTTTTTCCTCGAATGGAATCCGATTTTTTTCGAGCAGGTTGCGCACCAGGTCGCAGGCATCGCAAACGGGCACCGTGTACAGAGTCACCGATACGTCGGGGCCCGCGGCATCGGAGCGTTCGGCGGCCACTTCCGGATCCTCGGCGTAGGGTTTAGCGTCATTCGAGGCCCCGGGCGGGGGACTGTCCTGGTAGGTGATGTTGCCGTCCTCGTCCACCCACTTGTACAAATTCTGGCCCTGGGCCGAGGCGGCCACGAGAATCGTGCTGAACACCAATATAGCGAATCTGCTCATCGGAATAAGTATAGACGAAACTCCCGTTTACCTCACCTTGCGGCCTGATTTTCGGGCACACCGGCGCCACCCAGGCCGCTGTGGCGCAACAGGGCATCAATCTTAGGCCCGCGACCGCGAAACGAAATGAATGCATCGAGCGGGTCCACCGAACCACCCGTCTCAAGGATTTTGGATAGAAACGACCGCCCGGTCGCCCGGTCGAAAATTCCCCGTTCCTCGAACAGGCTGAACGCATCGGCCGAGAGCACTTCCGCCCATTTATAGCTGTAGTAACCCGCCGCATACCCGCCGGCGAATATATGCGAGAAGCTGTTCTGGAATCTGTTGTAAGCGGGCGGCACGATCACGGCGATTTCATCCCGTATCTCGTCGAGCAGTGCCTGAATGTCGCTACTATCCCGGCCTCCGAAATCCGAGTGCAGCCGCATGTCGAACAGCGCGAACTCGATCTGCCTCAATAACTGCATTCCGGACTGAAAATTCCGGGCCTGTTTCATTTTTGCCAGCAGATCATCCGGCAACGATTCACCGCTCTCATAATGGCTGCCGATCAGCTCGAGGGCCTCGCTCTGCCAGCACCAGTTCTCCATGAACTGACTCGGCAGCTCAACCGCATCCCATGCAACACCGTTGATACCGGAGACGCTGAGGTAGTCTACCCTGGTCAGCATGTGGTGCAGACCATGACCGAACTCATGAAACAGCGTAATTACATCATCATGGGTCAGCAGGGCGGGTTTGTCGACCGTGGGAATGGTGAAATTGCAGGTCAGATAGGCAACCGGGATCTGCACCGAGTTGCCAATACGCTTCCGGTTCGAAAACGCGTCCATCCATGCGCCGCCGCGCTTGTTCGAACGTACATGAAGATCGACATAGAACTGGCCGCGTACCTCACCCTTGGAATCCAGAATCTGATAGAACCGAACCCCCGGGTCCCACACATCCACATTCGGTATACGCTCGATTTCCAGCCCGTACAATCGGCTGACGACGCTGAACATGCCGTTCAACACGCGGTTCACGGGGAAATAAGGCCGGATTTCTTCTTCGGTAAAATCGTACAGCGACTGTTTCTGTTTTTCGGAGGCATACAGAACGTCCCACGCTTCAAGCCGCGTGATATCCAGTTCGTCAGCCGCAAATCTACGCAATTCCTCGATCTCCGATTCGGCCGTGGGCCGGGCGCGCCGGGCGAGATCAAGCAGGAATTCGATCGTCTGCCCCGGGGCATCAGCCATTTTCGTCGCCATCGAAACCTCGGCGTAATTTTCAAATCCAAGCAACCGTGACATTTCCCGACGCAATTCCAAGATTTCGAGCATACCGTCGGCATTGTCGTACTTGCCGCCGTTGGGGCCCCGTTCGCTTGCCCTCGTGACGTAGGCCTCGTACATCGTCTCGCGCAGGGAGCGGTCGTCCGCATAAGTCATGAACGCCAGATAAGAAGGCATGTCGAGTGTAAATCGCCAACCTTCCTGCTCGTGTTCCCGCGCCATTTGCCGAGCCATATCCAGCGACGTCGGGGGAATGCCACGAAGATCTCCGCTATCGCGGATGTCCAGCTGCCACGCATGGGTGGCATCCAGCAGGTTGCGCTCGAACTGATTGCCGAGGATGGACAGTCGCTCTTGAATCTCCTTGAATCGCAGTTTCTTCCGCGTCGGCAGATCCACGCCCGACAAATGGAAGTCCCGCAAGGCGTGGTCAACGGTCATCCGCTGGGCCTGATCCAGAGACTCGAATTCGGGGCCGGCCTTGATAGCTTGAAAGGCCGCGAATATGTCTTGATTCTGGCCGAGTTCCGTTTCGTATGCCGCCAGCTTGGGCAAGCACGCCTCGTACTCCCGGCGGAGCGCCTCGCTGTCCTTGACCGAGTTAAGGTGAGATACCGGCGACCAGGTTTTGGACAATCGATCCTCTAGCTCTTCCAGGGGCCGAACAAAAGAATCCCAGGTCGCCTTACCTGATTTTGACTGCAGCTTCTCTATACACCGCCGGTTCTCGAGGAGCACGCAATCGATCGCGGGCTGAATATGTTCGGGCCTGATCTCGCTGAATACCGGCAGGCGTTTCATATCGAGTAACGGGTTTCGGATTTTGACCATCGGGAGGCGTCGGGATCGAGCGTGGTTGGAGGAATTCGTGAAGTATCACGGATACGAGTTATGCTGTACAGTTCCGCATCCCACCATTATTGAAACAAGATGACCAAGCGCTACGACTATGTCGTGATCGGAGGCGGCAGCGGCGGCATTGCCTCGGCCCGGCGCGCCGCAAAACACGGCGCCGGTGTCGCATTGATCGAAGGCAACCGTATGGGCGGCACCTGCGTCAACGTGGGCTGTGTCCCGAAGAAGGTCATGTGGAACGCGTCCAGGATCGGGGAAGTGCTTCATCACGCCAAAGGCTACGGCTTCGACGTCGAACTGAAGGGATTTGACTGGAACACCATCAAGAAAGCCCGGGACGCCTATGTCTTACGCCTCAACGGCATCTACCACCGCAATCTCGATGCTTCGGGGATCGAAAAAATCATCGGCCATGGCCAATTCACCGCGGCCGACACGGTCGAGGTGGATGGGACATCTTATCGGGCCGACCACGTCCTGATTGCAACCGGAGGTCGCCCCGTCGTCGCGGTCGTTCCAGGCGGGGAGCTTGCCATCGACAGCGACGGCTTTTTCGAGCTCGAAGAGCAGCCACGGCGGCTCGCCATAGTAGGCGCGGGCTACATTGCGACCGAGTTCAGCGGCGTCATGAACGCCCTTGGCAGCGAAGTCGTGCAGGTTCTTCGGAAGGACAAGGTGTTGAGACCGTTCGACCACGACCTGCATGAGCTGGTAATGCAGCAGATGGAATTATCCGGAGTGCATTTCGAAACCCGATTCCTGGTCAGTGCCTTGAGCCGGGAAGACTGCGGTTCTCTGACGCTGCACGCGGAGGACGGCCGCCGCATCGAACGGCTCGACTGTGTTATTTGGGCGGTGGGACGCGAGCCGAACACCTCCGGTCTCGGCCTGGATCGTGCGGGCATCTCCCTGGATGACCGGGGCTATATCGCAACCGATCCGTTTCAGAACACCAATGTCGAAAATGTCTACGCCCTGGGCGATGTGTCCGGCCGCATCGAACTTACGCCGGTCGCCATCGCCGCCGGAAGACGCCTCGCCGACAGACTGTTCAACGGCGAGCCGCGCGCCCGTCTCGATTACGACAACGTGGCGAGTGTGGTATTCAGCCATCCACCAATCGGCACGGTCGGTCTAACGGAAAACGAGGCTATCGAAAAGTTTGGCAGGGACTCGGTGCGTGTATACCGCAGTCAGTTCGTGAACATGTACTACGCTACCCTGGAGCACAAGGTGCCCACGGTGGCCAAACTCGTGACTACGGGCGCGGAGGAGAAGATAGTCGGTTGCCATATCGCCGGTGAATTCGCCGACGAGATCATCCAGGGTTTCTCTGTCGCGGTGAAAATGGGCGCGACCAAGGCCGACTTCGACAACACCGTGGCGATACACCCGACGGCAGCGGAAGAGCTGGTCACGTTGGGATAGTCGATCTCAGTCCGTGCCCGGCTTCCTCATCGAGTGAATCACCGGCCCGGTTTCCGGCCGGACCCCGTGCCAGATAGCAAACGATTCCGCCGCCTGCTCTACCAGCATCCCGATACCGTCGTAGACTCGCGTCATGCCGCGCTCCAACGCCCAGTTCATGAATACGGTGGCCTCGTCGGAATACATCATGTCGTAAGCCAGGGTTTCTTCGGCAAGATCCATGGCCGGTAAATCGGGCATGTCTCCGTACAGGCTTGCCGCGGTGCCATTTATCACGATATCGAAGGACGCACCTTCCAGCTCATCGAACCCGCATCCGCGGATTGCGCCATGAGCCTGATAATGACTGGTCAGTTCTATCGCCTTATCCACGGTGCGGTTTGCGACCACCACGCACGACGGGCGCTGGCCCAGTATCTGTCCCAGCACCCCGCGCACGGCGCCACCGGCACCCAGCAGCAACAAGCGACTGCCGGTGATGGTTTGACCGATATTCAAGGTGATATCGTTGCAAATTCCAATGCCGTCCGTGTTGTCGCCGTGAATTACGGCGTCATCGAACCACAGCGTGTTAACCGCGCCGGCAAGCGCCGCCCGGTCACTGCACGCATCGCACAATCTGCGTGCTTCCATCTTGAAGGGAACCGTAACGTTCAGTCCACGTCCCCCGCTGGCCTGGAAACTGCTCACCGCCTGCTGAAACCCACCAACTTCAACATGGATTTTCCGATAGTCGATTTGCAGCAAACACTGTCGTGCAAACATCTGATGAATTTCAGGCGACCTGCTGTGCTCCACCGGATTTCCCATCACCGCGTACAGCGGTGGCGGTCTGTCGAAATCGAAGATATCGGACATCTGTCGTGCTCAGTAATCGAGCTCCGACGAGGCATGCCGCAGCAGCTCCTGGCATGCCCCTCGAGCGTGATCGCGGTCGTAGAATAGGCCGACTGAATCGTACTCCTCACCGACGCCGCCCGGTGCCACATTCGCATCGTAGTAACCGGGTTTGAAGGTGTCGTACAACTCGCGTTGGGTCCACGGTATATAAAAATCCTGCAACCAGTGATCCCTGGGCATACCGCCCAGCAGCTCGGCCGCGACCAGTTCGTCGATATGCACTATGCCGGTAAAAAAACGGGGCTCATCGATGGTCGGCTCGAGGCTCATATTCCATGTAAACACCGTCGGACCCAACAGCAGTTTCTCGAGCATGAATGCAACGCGCTCCCGTGCTCCAGACAGGCGCTGCAGGACGTTTCCAAGGTTGGGATACTGCTGGTGAAATCGATCTTCCATGAAATCCATTAAGGGATCGTTCGAGATCTCAGGACACTGCAGTATCCACAACATCGACAAGCTGGGGTAATCACCATAGAACGCACCTCTTCGAAGATGGCGTGCCAGTCTTTTGGCATTGAGTCGAGCCAGCAGATTACCCAGCCTGTTATTGGGTCTGAACTGGTGTTTGAAGGGACCGGCGCCGTATGGATACCACTGCGACCCCGGATGCCGGAGTTTCAGAAATCGATACCTCGGGTGCGTCTTTGCACGTGCACGGAAACGGTCGAACGCGGCTTTTTCGTCCCCGTTCAGCACCGGTGCATCGTGGGTGGACCCATAGAAGCCCGGCCAGTGAACCACCCCCTTGTCCTCTGAGTATTCATAGCTGCTCCATATCGGCCGCGGATCGGCTCCGTGGCACCCCAGACACAGCGCGGGATTCCTTTGTGAAAACCTGACCCCGTTTTCGAAAGATACGGAACGCAGCTCGAAAACCGATGCTTCGTCCCTGAACTGCATGATCTCGAGATCGTTGTATCTGCGCTGTCCAGCGCTGCCGTTGAAGGTGAGCATCAATTTCGCATCCCTTCCAAAAAGTATGGCACGCGGGAAATCATGGGAGGCGCCGTGCAGACTGCGGCTGTGATGAACCAGGGTGTAACTTTCCAGATACTCGTCGGGCAGGTTCGGCAGCACCTGTTCTATGGCGGTGATGTTTTTCGAGCTGATTAGGTCGACCAGATCTTCGTAGTCGAATGCATGGCCGGGTGAGGCAAAAATCAACAGCCCGGACAAAACTAACCGGAATCTGCGCTTAGGCAGCAATAATCCCGTCAACTGAAAAACCAGGAACAGCATATCGAAATGCGGGCTAATCCTGCGGTGGGGCAGATTCAGCAGCGGTCATATCCGAGATGGTTTCCCTCCTGCGCACGATATGAAATTTGCCGCCATCCACCAGAACCTCCGGAGGCCGGGGCCGACTGTTGTAGTTGGAGCTCATGACGTGCCCGTACGCACCCGCGTCCATGATTGCTAGAACGTCTCCAGCCTCGATAGCGAGCTCACGCTGAGATCCAAGCCGGTCTCCGGTTTCGCAAACCGGACCCACCACATCATAAATACAGGAGCGCAACTCGGGGTTGTCCTGCAACGGAACGATGTTTTGCCACGCATTGTAGAGTGCCGGACGAAGGATGTCGTTCAGGCCGGCATCGACCACCGCGAAATGCGTGTCGCCGTTGGATTTCAGATATTCCACACCGGTGAGCAAGACACCGGCGTTACCTACGACGGATCGCCCGGGTTCTATATACAACGTGAGATCTGCGCGGTGATCCCGCACCCGATCAACGAGCGTCTCGATAAATTCACGCGCTGCCGGGGGGGACTCGTCCCGGTAGCGGATGCCCAAACCACCGCCGATATCCAGGTGGCGGATGGTGATGCCTTCGTTTTCCAGTTCCCCGATCAGTTCCAACATCCGCACGAGTGCATCGATGAACGGGCCTGATTCGGTAATCTGTGATCCGATATGCGCCGCGATGCCGGTGATCTGTATATTGGCCGTATCAGCAGCCATGCGGTAGGTCGTGATGGCGTCGTCGATAGCTATCCCAAACTTGGTCTCTTTCAGCCCGGTGGCGATGTACGGATGGGTTCCGGCGTCGATGTCCGGATTGATTCTGAGCGCAACCGGTGCAACTTTTCCAAGTCGCGCCGCAACACGGCTCAGCCTCTCGAGCTCGGCAACTGACTCGACATCAAAGCAATGGATGCCGACGCCGATCGCCCTTTCCATTTCTTCGGCGGTCTTCGCTACCCCGGAAAAAACAACCCGGCCGGCAGAGCCTCCGGCGAGCAACACCCGTTCCAGCTCCCCACCGGACACGATGTCAAACCACGAACCCAGATCAGCTAGAAGCCGCAGCACCTCGAGATTGGAATTGGCCTTGACGGCATAGCAGATCGCATGGGGGTGACCGCCAAATCCGAGATCGTATTCGCGCCAGTTCGACTCGATTATCGCGCGGGAGTAGACATAGCAGGGCGTCCCTACCTGTGTGGCTATGGCGCTGAGCGCAACGTCTTCAGCGTACAGCTCGGAGCCCTGCCTGCTGAAAGCATCCACCACGGTTTCGTCGCCTGATCCGCGACGCTCACCTTCTGGTAGAAGGAATCAGGCTGCCGTCGTAGGGCTGAGCTTGCAGCGCTTCCTCATCCTGTATATCTCGCAGCTCCTGCTCGCTTACCTCCAGCGGTTGGGGATCCTGGCCCATTTCATCGGTAAGATAAAGCGGTCCTTTTTGACCGCAGCCGGAGAGCGCAAGCATTACAACACCCATCAACGCCAAGTCGAACATCAACCTACGACAACGAACAAACATACCAGTTAACCCTCAAAATATTCCCCGGAAGCCCGCACAGTTTAACCCGTTGCCGTGCAGATCGCTCCATTTATTTACTCGCTTCCAGTCTTTTACGTGCACGGCTGATAGCGGCCCGGACCTGCATCGGAGAGGTGCCGCCGATATGATTGCGCGCCCGGATCGATCCCTCAACGGTCAATACCGAATACACATCATCCCCAATTTCGTCGCTGAACTGCCGAAATTGATGCATGGACAGATCGCCGAGCCGTAAATCGTTGTCGATACAATAGCGGACCGATTTACCAACGATTTCATGAGCATCCCGAAACGGAACGCCCTTGCCAACAAGATACTCAGCCAGATCCGTGGCCGTGGCAAATCCGTTCTCCACGGCGCTTCGCATTTGTTCCCTGTCGACCTCTATGCTCGGGAGCATGGCGCTGAATATCTGCAAGCTCCCGGTAACCGCATCGACGGTGTCGAACATGGGCGATTTGTCCTCCTGGTTGTCGCGGTTATAGGCCAACGGCTGTGCCTTCACAAGAACCAGCATACTGACTAGATTTCCGACTACGCCCCCGCTTTTCCCCCGGATCAGTTCCGCCACGTCAGGATTTTTTTTCTGCGGCATGATGGAAGATCCGGTGCAGAACGCGTCTCCGATTTCGATGAAACGGTAGCGCTCCGACGCCCACAATATGAGTTCTTCGGCCATCCTGGAAAGATGCACCGCCAACAATGCCGCGTGGCTGCAGTATTCGATGACGAAATCCCTGTCGGAAACGGCGTCCAGGGAATTTTCGCTCGGGGCATCGAAACCGAGTTCCCGCGCGGTAAACTCCCGGTCTATCCCAAAAGACGTTCCGGCAAGGGCCGCCGACCCCAGAGGTGAGATGTTGATCCGGCGGCGCGCATCGACCAATCGTTGCCGGTCCCTGTCCAGCATCTGGAACCACGCCATCATATGATGACCAAAGGTTACGGGTTGGGCGACCTGCAGATGAGTCACTCCGGGCATCGGGGTTTCCGCCTCGCGCTCCGCGACATCCAGTAATAGGCCCTGTAGCACCAGCAGCAGATGAATTTGTTCATCGACGGCATCTCTGAGAAACAACCTCATATCCGTTGCAACCTGGTCATTTCTGGATCGGCCGGTATGCAGCTTCTTTCCAGGCTCGCCAATTTTCGCGGTGAGCTCGGCTTCGATGTTCATGTGGACGTCTTCCAGCGCCGACGACCATGGAAAGCCACCATCAACGATCTCCGCGTCGATCGACTCGAGGCCTGCCACGATGGAATCACATTCATCGACGCTCAGAATTTCGGATCTCGCCAGCATACGGGCATGCGCGATCGAACCGGTTATGTCATACTTGTACAGTCTTCGGTCCCAATCCAAGGATTGGGTGAATCGCTCGACCAGTTCGTGGGTGGGCTCGGAGAACCTCCCTCCCCAGGGTTTCGTCGTTGCCATCGGCTCAACCTTCTGAAAAATCGGCAGTATAACTTAGCCTGCAATTTACACCAGAAGCGGCCGTTTATCCGCCGCCGCAACCCGCTTATCTACGGCGCATTGCACCTCCGCGACGGCTGACCTAGACTAACTTCCAACGGTCCATAACACTGATTTAAGCGTTTAAAGAATACCCTGATTCGGGACACCTTCCTCAGACACCCCCACCTGTATCCGAATCAGGTTACCTGACCCCCCGTTTACGGGGGGTTTTTTTTTGCCGCTCCCCGAAAATCGGGGCAAATCAACAATACTGATACACTTGGCCGGAGCGCGCCCCAGAATCCCGACGGGTTATCATTGACGTCGACTACGCCTGGCTATTCATATATGCGAGAAAACCGACGGCCCCAAGAACGATTCTCCCTGGACCTGTCCAGCCCGTCGATTACGTTACGCTTCTTCATAGGCGCCCAGGTTATCGCTACCATCCTAGCGGTAGCACGCAACGATGATCCGAACCCTGGAGCCTGGAACGATTTTCTGCTTCTGACCGCATTCACCCAGACGGTGGCGCTGCTCAGCATCGTCGCGTTGAAAATAATCGCTAACGCTCTGCCAAACCTTGGTGTAGTCACCAAAACAGCCGTTACCTTCGTCGTATTACTGCTTATCGTGGTAGGCGTTTACGAGGGTATACTATTCATCCTATACCTCACAGAGATCACTGCACAGCGATGGCCCCCCGACCACGATACGACCCTGGCTCGCCTGATCATCATCAGCGTCCTGATCATCGCGATGACCCTCAGATACATATTCATCCACCAGCGAGCTCAGACCAGGAGTGAATCACAACAGCAGGATCGCTTGCAGGCCCTGCAGTCCCGCATTCGACCCCATTTTCTTTTCAACAGCATGAACAGCGTAGCCAGTCTGATTCGATCCGATCCGGATCTGGCCGAGAAGGCACTGCAGGACCTGGCTGACGTTTTTCGCGTGCTGCTCGCCGATGCCCGAAAAATGGTCCCCATTACAGCGGAGGGGGAGCTGGCCAGGCAGTATCTCGACATCGAGAAGTTGCGTCTCGGGGAGCGCCTGCAGGTCAAGTGGACGGCGTCCAACGTCCCCCGCAGCGCGCTGATACCTTCCCTGACGTTACAACCACTGCTGGAAAACGCCGTTTACCACGGAATTGAACCGAGTTTTGATGGAGGCACTGTGGATATCCAGCTATGGTCCGAGGGCGAGGACCTGAATATCATGATCAGCAATCCAGTACCGGAAGTCGCTAATCCAAACCATACCAGGAGGGGAAACCGCATCGCTATGGACAACGTCCGTGAGAGGCTGTCCCGGCACTTTGGGGGAAGGGCAACCTTGCAAAACCTGGAGCAGCAGGGAAACTACTACGTAAAAATCAGAATGCCCATCGTCCGTGGTTGAGTCGCAAACTATGCAATCCATATTGAATCTTCACCGGGCGACAAAGAGAGTCGGACCTAACGGGGATATCGACTGGGGGAAATCCCTTCCGGATTCAGGCTTGCTGCCGGATTTTTGCCGGGGGGAAATGGTGTTGAACACGGCGGTGCTTGCGGAATTCCTGGCAATTATATTTACAATCGTCATTCCGCCGATAACCGCCAACATCTTCCACGATTTGTTGCTGATTTCGCTGTTTATGCAGTGGATCGCGCTGCTCAGCGTCTGCGCGCTATGCCTGGCAAGGCCACATTTGAATCGCCTTCCGGGCAATCGTGCACTATTATTCACCTACGCCATGCTGTTGTGTATAACATGGCTCGTAGGTGAACTCTCCTTGTGGCTCCTGGCCGCGTTCGACTATGTGTTCGCATATCGACCCGAATGGTACCTGAATTTTCATGCGAGGAACCTGATCGTAAGCGCCATCATCAACGCCATGGCGCTCCGCTACTTCGTGGCGCGCGATCAGCTTCGCAAGACGACATTGGCTACGGAGCGGGCGCGCGCCCAGATCCTGAAGCATAGAATACGGCCTCACTTTCTCTTCAACAGCATGAACATCATTGCCAGCCTGACCCAACGTGCACCGGTAAAAGCCGAAGCCGCGATCGAGGATATGGCCGACCTGTTCAGGTTGATGCTGGATGAGCGGAAAGATCTGGTGCCTGTTCAAAACGAGGTTAAAGTCGCCAGGAAGTACCTCAAGCTGGAAAAGCTTCGTCTTGAACAAAGATTGAACACGAACTGGAAAGTAAGTGGAGTAACGCGCCAGGCGAAAACGCCCGTGCTCATGCTTCAACTATTGCTGGAGAATGCCATTCGACACGGCATCGAGCATCTCCCTGAGGGTGGAGAAATCGATATTGAAATTAGCATGGAAGATAAAAACCTGAGGATATTCGTGCGAAATCCCGTGCTTTCCGAAAAAACTGGGCGAGACCAGGAGCGTGAGGTATCACTGGACAATATCCGATTGAGACTTAAAGATCTGTATGGAGATGATGCGAGCATCAATATCGAACAGACGCAGCAGCATTTTTCGGTCGAGATAAAACACCCGGCCTTTGGAGGTGTAACACTATGAAGATTCTGGTCGTTGATGACGAGAAGCTTGCGCGTGCCCGGATGCGCGAGCTGATCGAAAAAGAAGGTGAACACCTGATCGTAGGAGAAGCCATGAATGGCAATGAGGCGATCGAGAAAACCATGGAGCTCAAGCCGGAGTGCCTGCTCATGGATATCCGCATGCCGGTAATGGACGGACTGGAAGCGGCCATGCACCTGCAATCGATGGAAATACCCCCTGCAGTAATCTTTACCACGGCTTATGATCAGCATGCCCTGGAAGCGTTTGAGGTCAACGCAATCGATTATCTGCTCAAGCCCATCCGCAAGGATCGTCTGTCAGCCGCTCTGCAGAAAGCGAAGCAGGTCAGCACGAAGCAGCTGCGCGAGGTCAGCAAAGCCCAGAACGAATCCAACTCACGGAGCCATATCAGTGTGCACATGCGAGGTCAGATCACATTGATTCCGGTTCAGGACATCGTGTACTTCATGGCGGACAATAAATACGTCACGGTGCGCACCACCAGCGAGCAGCACCTCATCGAGGATTCTCTAGTCAGTCTGGAGGAAGAATTCTCGGAGCGCTTCCTTCGAATTCACCGCAACGCACTCGTGGCTGTCGACTACATCCGGGGTATAGAAAAACAACCGTCGGGGCGCTGGCGCGTTCTGCTCAGGGAGATCGACGACAAACTCGACGTAAGCAGGCGGCACACACCCGAGGTTCGCCGCTGGACCAGGCGTTGATTTTCCGTATGCCTGCGTATCGCCTTCTGCCGCGTCGACACTGATCGAAATACGCGGAATGGGGACGCTTCGAATCGCCACCCGCAGAAGCCCTTTGGCCCTGTGGCAGGCAAGATTCGTTCAATCACGGCTAACCATGCATCACCCCGGCCTGGCCGTGGAGCTTGTCGAGGTGACGACCACGGGGGACCGAATGCTGGAGGCACCGCTCGCCAATGTCGGCGGCAAAGGCCTGTTCATGAAGGAACTGGAGGTAAGCCTGTTACGGGGACGCGCGGATATCGCGGTGCACTCCATGAAAGACGTCGTTGTGCACCTGCCTGATCAATTCATCATCAGCGCGATCTGTGAAAGAGAAGACCCTCACGACGCGTTTGTCTCCAATGAGTATCCAGCTTTGGATCATCTGCCGAACGGCGGCAGGGTTGGCACCTGCAGCCTGAGACGCCAGGCCCAACTGCGATCGGCGTACCCATCGCTGCGGTTCGAAAACCTGCGAGGTAACGTAAATTCCCGCCTGAGCAAACTCGACGCAGGTGAATTCGATGCCATCATCCTGGCCGCCGCGGGCCTGAAGCGCCTTGACCTGTCAGACCGGATCCGACACGCACTAAACACCGACGTGTCCCTTCCCGCCGTCGGACAGGGAGCGGTCGGAATTGAATCCCGACGCAGCGACATCGCGGTGCAGGATCTTCTGAAACCGCTGGATCATCTTCCCACCCGGCGGTGCGTGGAAGCGGAGCGGGCAATGAACGAAAAACTTGAAGGTGGCTGCCAGGTCCCGATAGGCGCATACGCGCAAATCTCGGGCGACCGCATGCTGCTGGAAGGCCTGGTCGGCAGCGTCGACGGAAGTCACCTCATCAGGACCCGCATCGAGGGCACAGCGGATGAACCTATCCGGCTGGGTAAACGGGCCGCGGACGAGTTGATCAGGCGAGGTGCGCAAGACATTCTGCGTGAAGTCTTCAGCGAAAACCGGACTGAACGGCCTTAGCGTCATCGTGACGCGCCCGCTTGAACAAGCGGGCGAACTGGCGGCTTTGATCGAGCAATCGGGCGGCCGGACGTTGATCTTTCCAACGATCGAGATCGGCTCGCGGCGGTTCACCGATCTTATGTCAAGACAGATGCAGGGCCTCAAATCCGCTGACTGGGTTATTTTCATCAGTATCTATGCTGTAAGGTTTGGCCTGCAATGCGCCCGCTTGGCGGGCGTCAGCCTTGACAAGATCCGCATAGCGAGTATTGGTGCTGCGACCACGCAGGCACTTATCCACGCGGGTGAAAGCGTCACTCTGGAATGCCCGCCTCCCCCGGGCAGTGAATCCCTCCTGTCGACACCGGAAATGGGCAATGTCAGAGGCAAAACCATGTTTATCATAAGAGGTACGGGTGGCAGGGAACTTCTAGGCAGCACACTGCGGAAACGCGGCGCCGAGGTGGAATACGTCGAATGCTATGAGCGCCGCTGTCCCGCGGTGCCCGTCGATCCCATACTGGAGACTTTCGACCACGAACAGGCCGTCGTGATAGTAACCACCAGCGTCTACGGCCTCGAAAACCTGATAAAAATGCTCAGACGGCATTCGCTCGAGAACCTGATGGATTCGAGGCTCGTCGTAGCCGGGGACCGGCAGCTCCGGGAGGCCAGGCGAATGGGCTGGAGAGGCGGGGTAGCGGCAGCTCGTGACGCCGGAAACATTGCCATTTTGGAGAAACTCGGTGAGTTGACCGCCGCCTAGCCCGGCCGTGGCTGATCTGCCGGTTCAACCGAATATTCCAACGGTTTGCGCTCAGATTTTATCGGCTCCTATGGTAAAGTCACGCAAACCATCCACCTGATGCAAAGAACAAACCATGGATCCAGATAAAGACAAAGCCGCCAGCGACGCTGTCAATGAAACGGATGGCGGGAAAGACACTTTGCCGGACAGCGAATCGGAGACGGCAGAGGGCTCGGCGCCCACGGATGAGGCGGTAATCGACAGCAACACGGAGGATTCCAAGCCGGGCACCCCCGCTCCGCCACCCGCAGAGGCAAAACCCGGCCGCGGGATTGGAATCGTCGCGCTTGTACTCGCTCTGGTCGCCTGTATCGCTACGGCATACTCTTGGTACAGGCAGGAAGTACAGGGCCGGCACCAGCAGGAACTTACCGCCGCCAACCTGACCGGTGAATTGAGAGGCGTCACGGAGGGTATACGTGCACTTGAGAAACAGCAGGACAGGCTGTCCGCGGATCAGGACAAGCTTGTTGCCCGACAGGATGACCTGGCCACCTCGATCAAGGAAGAACTGGAAAGCAGCGTGAACGCGCTGCAGAAGCAACAGGAAGCGCTGACCGGTTCGGTCAGCAAGATGTATGAATCAATGGACAGAAGCATCGACTCCTGGGCACTGGAGGAAGTCGAGCAGTTGCTGCGCATGGCAAATAACAGTGTCAGCCTGGCCGGGGACATCGCAACCGGCATCATTGCGTTCGACTATGCCGATAAACGGCTGGCCGAACTGGGCAATCCCGAGCTGCTCGAGGTGAGGCGACTGATTGCGGAGGAAATTGGCCAACTCAAGTCTCTGGACCAAGTTGACCTGCCTGGCCTTGCATTCAGACTGGCCGGTATTATTTCCACGGTTGATCAGCTGCCCCAGGTTAACAAGCCGACCCGACCCGGCGCGGGCGAACAGAGCGACACCGAAAGCACAGAAGAGGAAAACATGTGGATGAAGGCGGGTTCTGAGATTCTCGACGATCTCAAGGGCCTGGTGCGTATCCAGAACACCGCGGAACCCGCGAAACCGCTCCTGGCGCCCGAACAGCGCTATTTCCTCACCGGAAACCTGCGCCTGCTGCTGTCGGGGGCCCAGATCGCGGTGTTGCGCGCGGATACCAACACATTCAAGGCCAATCTCGAACAGGCCTCACTAATTCTCAAGGACTATTTCGATACCGGAGAGCAATCGGTCAAATCCATACTTGCGGAATTGGATGAGATGTCCGGCGTAACTCTAGCCACCGAACGGCCGAACGTTTCCGGCTCCATTGCGAAACTGCAGGAGATCAAGCCAAAGGTGACGCCGCAATGACATCCCTGTTTCTAATTTTCATTGCACTGGCGCTGGCGGCCGGCTTCGTGGCCATGGTAATGGATGATCCCGGCTACGTTCTGATCACCATTCCACCTTGGAACATTGAGATGTCTCTGGCCTTGTTCCTCCTGCTGCTGTTGTTGATTTTTGCGATCGTTTATTTACTCGTGCGGTTCCTGGCCAGGCTATGGCATTCGCCACGCGCAGTGAACACCTGGCGCACGGGGCGCAAGCATAACAAGGCGCGGCGACTGCAGACACAGGGTATCATGCGGGTCATCGAGGGTGACTGGGAACAAGCCGAACGCCAGCTATTGAACTACGTCAACGAAACCGATACCCCGGCGTTGAACTACCTCGGTGCAGCCCATGCCGCACAGGGGCGGGGTGACTTCAAGAAGCGCGATGAGTATTTGAACCAGGCTTTGAAACGCGACCCGGACCAGGCCGTTGCGATCGGCCTGACCGAGGCCACCCTGAAGTATCGCTCTGGCCAGTACGATCAGGCAGGAAAAACCCTGGAGCGGCTCCGCATCCGGGCGCCGAGAAATAAACGGGTACTGGGCTTGAGCGTCAAAGTTCTCGAACAAACGCAGGATTGGCCAACCCTGCACAATATATTGCCCGGTGTTCGCAAACAGAAAGCGGCGCCGGAAGAAGAGATCGATCGCCTCCAGAAACTGTCGAGCCGCCGTTTACTAACCGATTCCACACAGGAAGATACGCTAAAAAAGACCTGGCGGTCGCTTTCCCGGAATGAACGTAACAATCCTGAGCTGCTCGCCACGTACGCGCAGCGCCTGATCGACCAGGGTCAAAATCAGCAGGCGGAAGAGCTCGTCCGCAAATCGATCCAACGCAACTGGGACCCGAATCTGGTAAGGATGTATGGACGGATCCGGACCGAAAAGCCTGCGCTGCAGCTCAAACATGCGGAAAAATGGGCCGCGGGCCACAAGGACAGCCCGGAACTGATGCTTAGCCTGGCACAGATAGCGCTAAACAACGAGCTGTGGGGCAAGGCCAGGGAATATCTCGAAGCCTGCATCGATTGCGGTGGAACGGTTGAGGCCTACCGTGAGCTCGGTCACCTGCTCGAGCAACTCGATGAGAAGGAGAAGGCGCTGGACCTCTATCGACGCGGAATCGAACAGGCCACGCCGCGGGAGGTAACGCCCGTGCCTGCGCCGGTCATGACGGACGATCAGGACAGCGGTGAGGGTGAGGCGGATATTTTGCCGGACAGCGAGGCGAGGTAAGGCTTGATTCGTCCGCTGGGTTCGTGTTGCAGATCAGCCCTGTGGCACGTCGGACGCAAACTCGAAGGAATCGAAAAACAGGCACTGGTCCGACAAACCGTGCTCGAGAAACGCCGCACTACCTGCCTCGATCATCGGTGGCGGCCCCGACATGTAAACCTCATATCCGCCGAGATCCGGATATTGTTCTACCACGGCCTCGTGCACCCATCCCACCTTTCCGGTCCAGCCTGAATCCGCATTCACCTCCGACAGCACCGGGGTATATTCGATGTGGTCGTAGCGTTCTGACCATCGTCCAGCCAGGTCGTTCATATACAGGTCCGGTTCGGCACGCACGCCCCAGAACAGATGGATGGGACGCGTATTTTTCTCCTCGATGGCCATTTCAACTATCGCCTTGATCGGGGCGAATCCGGTACCGCCGGCCACGAGTATCACCGGCTTTTCCGAATCCTGGCGCAGGAAAAAAGTTCCCAGTGGCCCCTGAAAACGAAGCAGGTCCCTTTCCTTCATGGTGTTGAAAATCTGGTTGGTAAAGAACCCGCCCGGGACCCGGCGCACGTGGAGTTCGAGTTCGCCTCCATCCCGCGGAGCACTGGCCAGGGAAAAGCTACGGCGTCTGCCGTCGCGCAGCAGCATGTCGATATATTGTCCCGCCAGGTAGGTAAACTGTTGGTTTGCCGGCAGTTTCAGTGTCATTAGCATCACGTCATGATTGAGTTTTTCGAGATGGGAAACCCGGCACGGGAGCATTTTGATCTCGATCTCCTGAGATACCGCAACCTCTCGTGCATCCACCACCAGATCTTCGATCGGCCGGGCCTGGCAAAGCAGCGCTATGCCTTTGGCATGATCCGCATCGGTCAGTGTATCGCCCGCGTAGTCGCCATAGTCCACGCGCCCAGACACGATCCTGGCTTTGCATGCTCCGCAACTTCCAGACCTGCAACTGTAGGGAATGACGTACCCGTGCTTGAGAGCCGCGTCCAGCACGGTCTCCGATTCATCCACACTGAACTCATTGCCGCTCTTGAAGAGTTTTACTTGAAAAACCATAAATTGACCTATACAACCTGTCAGATATTCGTTATTGCCACACAAGCGTTCAAATCCAATCGAAAAAAATGCCCGAACTCCCCGAAGTCGAGATTACCAGAAGAGGCATCGCACCCCACATAATCGATCGCAGGATTACGGACTTCATCGTGCGAAATCCCCATTTACGTTGGCGGATCCCGACTCGGTTAGCCTCTTACGTGAAAGGTCGCGAGGTTGAACTCGTGGAGCGACGCGCCAAGTATCTCCTGCTGGCTGCCGGCAGCGGCAGCATAATCATCCATCTCGGTATGTCAGGAAGCCTTCGAATACTAAATCAGAATGTGCCACCGCACCAACACGATCACGTCGATATCGTGTTCGACGGAGGTATTTGTCTTCGCTACCGGGATCCAAGAAGGTTCGGATGCATACTTTGGTCACGACATCCGCTGCACCACAGGCTGCTGCGACACCTGGGGCCGGAACCGCTGGGCGACGAATTCGACGGCGCGTACCTGCACCGGTCGGCTTACCGCCGGCCAGGACCGGTGAAACACCTTCTCATGAACGCCCGGTTGGTTAGCGGCATCGGTAACATCTACGCAAACGAAGCGCTGTTTTCGGCCGGCATACATCCCCTGCGATCCGCAAACAGAATCAGCGTAGAGCGTTACCAGCGACTGGCGGAGGAAGTCAAACGGGTCTTGAGTAACGCAATCAACGCGGGAGGCACAACCCTGCGAGACTTTCAGAAAGCCGATGGAAACCCAGGTTACTTCGGGTTGTCACTCCAGATCTATGGCAGAGAGGGCGAACCCTGCCCGTCGTGCTCACGGCCAATCCGGCGCAGGATGACGCAGCAGCGCTCTACATACTATTGCGTTCAGTGCCAGCGATGATCCGAGTCCTGTCCCTCTGACCAGGTGCGAAATACAGCCAACCTGAGCAGCAATGCGGACCTGGGAACGGGTTCTTAAAGTATTTTCTAGACTATGGGGAAAAGTTATTGATTGTCTGTTGCTTTTTTGCAATTTCCTAATTCTTGGTATATAGATTAAGAAGACCACGAATCTACACCTTGACTGGCGCCGGCCGTTCACATCCTGATACACATGACTACGCGAATCGAACACGAACTGGATGCCTACAGCAGCTGGCGGCACGTCGTTCAACAGCGCATCAGGGACTATCAGGGTTGGCTAAACCAGCAGAACGTGGCCAATGATGATGTCGATCAGCGCCTCGGGCAGCTCGTTTCCAATCTGTCCGACGACCGGCTCTACGTGGCTTTCGTCGCGGAGTTTTCCCGCGGAAAATCAGAACTGATCAACGCTATTTTCTTCGGTGACATGGAACAGCGGGTCATGCCATCCGGTGCCGGTAGAACCACCATGTGTCCCACCGAATTGCTTTACCGCGATGACTGGGAACCTTGTCTCAAGCTCCTGCCCATCGAAACACGCAGCCAGGAAACCACGGTACACGAATACAAGCAGTACCCGGAGGAATGGGACAACCTGCCGCTGGATCCCGGTAATACCCAGTCAATCGCAGAGCTGCTAAGACAATTGACCGAGGTCAAACTGGTTAGCCGGCAGGAGGCAGAGGACCTCGGCTTGCCCGTCACCGAAGACACTGCCCACGAGGACGGGATGCAGATCACGGAATCTGGAGAGGTGGAGATACCAAAATGGCGGCACGCCATTGTGAATTATCCTCATCCTCTTCTCGAACAGGGACTGGTCATTCTGGACACTCCCGGGCTCAACGCCCTGGGTTCCGAACCGGAACTCACGCTCAGTTTGCTGGCCAACGCCCACGCCGTCGTTTTCATACTGTCGGCGGACGCGGGCGTCACCAAATCAGACATGGCGTTGTGGCGGGATCATATCAATATCAATGGCAACAACAAAGGTCAGCTCGTCGTTCTCAACAAGATCGACGTATTGTGGGATGAGCTCAAGGATGGTTTTGAAGTGGAAAACGAGCTCGACAGGCAGATTCAGAGCACGGCACATACGCTCGGTGTCGACCCATCCCGGATATACCCCCTTTCAGCCCAGAAAGCGCTGCTGGGAAAAATCAGGAGGGATGAAAAGACCACCATCAGCAGCCGCATCAGCGAATTCGAAGATGCCTTGGCCAATGTTCTAATCCCAGCCAGGCGTGAGATAGTGAGCGGAAACGTCCGCGGGGAGCTCAAAGACATCGTAGACACCGTATCGGCGATCAATAAACAGCGCCTGGACGACGTCACCGAACATATCTCGGATTTACAACAGCTAAGCCACAAAAATATAGAAGTCGTCGAAGACATGATGCACAAGGTCAGGAGCGACAAGAATCATCTGGAGCGCAACCTGCAGCGTTTCCAGGTTACACGCTCGATTTTCGCCAGGCAGACCGCGAAACTCTACGAGTCTCTCAGTCTGCAAAAGCTGGAGCTACTTATTGCCGAAAACAAGAAGGACATGTCCATCAGCCTGACAACAGGCGGATTGAGGACGTCGATGGTCCGGTTTTTCTCGAATGTCACTGAAACCCTGGACGAAGCCGCTGCACAAGGTACGGAAATCCAGGAACTGATGGAGGGTGTCTATCGCAAATTCCAGCAGGAGCACAGTTTGGCCAATATCAGACCGAGGCGTTTCTCGGTCAACAAGTACCAGAGGGAGATCAAGCGCCTGATCGAGCGCCACGACCATTTCATCAGAGGATTGTCAATGGTTATGACAGAACAAATGGTGTTGACGCGGCGCTTCTACGATTCCGTTGTCGCCAAGATAAAACATACGTTTGAACGGGCCAACCGCGACGCTGACGACTGGCTGCGGACGATGATGTCGCCTATGGAGTCACAGGTCAGGGAGCACCAGGTTCAGCTGCGGCGTCGACTCGAAAGCATCAAGCGAATCCATACGGCCAGTGACACACTGGAGGATAGGCTGGCCGAGCTGGAGCACGTACGCGAGGGTATAAGCACTCAATACAACCAGATACAGTCGTTGAGCAAGGCAATCGATGTGGTGGTGGACGTACGTAGTCTCGAACAGATGGGCCGGACTGCCTGAACTACCAGACCCTAGCTTGACCCTCTCCGCGACGATCGCTCGCAGCTGATAGTTCGCCGCTGCGCAAATTCCACAATACCGCATGCATGTCTCCGTAGGTTCGCGTTCGCGCCTTCAGTGTATGTCCTTTGGCCCGTAAATCCCGCATCAAACCCTGGTCCAGACCGCGAGGCTCATAGGTGATCTCATCTGGCAGGTACTGATGATGGTACCGCGGCAGATCGACCACGTTTTCGATGCTGCGTTCGCCTCCGTCGAGCAATTCGAGCAACGCCAGGAGCACCATGGTAATAATGCGGCTGCCTCCCGGTGTCCCCACGACCGCGACGAAATCATCGCCCTCAACAAATGTCGGCGACATACTCGATAGCGGCCGTTTGCCGGATTCGATCGAATTCGCCACGCCGCCTACCAGGCCGTAGGCGTTGGCAACTCCGGGTTTGCTCACGAAATCATCCATTTCATTGTTCAGAGTGATGCCGGTACCCCGCGAAACAAAACCGCTGCCGAAGGGATAGTTGATGCTAAGCGTTGCCGCGACCCGGTTACCTTCGTTGTCGATTATGGAAAAGTGGCTTGTATCTTGCCCGGCTGCCCGGCCCAATTCCGAATCGGCCAGCTGAACGCTGGGCGTTGCAACATTTGAAATATCGGCAGCGAGTTGGCGGGCGTACTCCAGGCTTGTCAATGCTTCCAGATCGATATCAACGAAATCGGCATCACCCAGATACAGCGCGCGGTCACGATAAGCGCGGCGCATTGCTTCGACGATAGTATGCACCCGTTGCACCCGATCGCCAGCCGATGGAAGTCGCAGACTCAACATGTTTAATATTTGCGCCAGCACGATTCCGCCCGACGAAGGCAGAGTAGCCGACACTATTCTTGCATCACTATAGTGCATGACGACGGGGCTTCGCTCCACCACCCTGTATTCGGATAAATCTCCCTGCGACCAAATACCCCCGGCGGATAATATCTCGCTGACGAGCGTACTTGCGACCCAGCCCTCGTAGAATCCATCGTGTCCGCGTGCCGCGATTTCCCTCAATGTCTCGGCCAGCTGTGGCTGTCGTATCACGGAGCCCGCGGCAGGAACCTGACCGCCGGACAGGAAGATCTCCCGTGCCGGTTTGTTCAACACCGACTGCCGCCACTCGACTAGCCGGCGGAATCTTTCGCCGATGTGGAAGCCTTTATCAGCGAGTTCGATAGCCGGCTCGAGCGACACGGCCAGCGGGAGGCGGCCATAATTTTCCGCAATATGCGCAACAGCGGCGGGCTCGCCCGGTATCGCCGCCGCCAACGGCCCATTCAGGGACGCATCGGGAATCAGCTCGCCGTCGTCATCCAGATACATACCCTTGCGGGCCCGCAGCGGCGCGCGTTCGCGACCGTCCACCATGCTCTGATAACCGTCCCGGGCACGGTGGATCAACCATAACCCGCCGCCGCCCATCCCTGATCCCATGGGCTCAACCACGGCAAGGGCCGCGGTAACAGCCACCGCAGCATCGAAGGCATTTCCACCCTGTTGAGCAACCCTAAACGCTGCCTCGGTCGCCGATGGATGTGCGGTAGCCACCGCCCAAGACGGCGGCCGTAATACATCCGTATTTGCCGCATTCGATACAACAAGAGAGATACAGAGAAAGAGAAACAGATACGCGGCGCGGTCAATCCGCATTGGAACCGGCCATCAGGCTGTGATATTTGAGGTACAACTCATCGTGGTTCTCCCTGTGGTCCGGGTTCACAACGATGCATTCGACCGGACAAACAACCTGACATTGGGGTTCGTCGAAATGCCCCACGCATTGCGTGCACAATCGCCAATCGATTTCATAGATTTCTTCACCCTGATAGATCGCGTCATTGGGACACTCGGGTTCGCAAACGTCACAGTTGATGCATTCATCGTTGATCAGAAGTGCCATACCCGCGGGGAGCCAAACTAGCTTTTCGAACGCTTCTGTTCCAGCTTATCCGACAGAATTCGATTGATCCTTGGGTCGAGAAAACTGGAAACATCTCCTCCAAAAGCGGCTATTTCCTTGACCAGGGACGCGGCGGTAAACGTGTGGTTCTCGGAGGGAGTCAAAAACACTGTTTCGATTTCCGCATTGAGTCGGCGATTTGCCGAGGCCAGCTGGAACTCGAATTCGAAATCGGACACGGCGCGCAGACCGCGCAATACGACATGGGCATTTTGCTCTTCCACGAAGTTGATCAGCAGCCCGTCGAATCCAACAACCTCCACACTATTCATTCCCTCACATATCTGCTTGACCATGGCGATACGCTCATCCACGGTAAACAGCGGATTCTTGTCAGGGTTGGCCGCGATGGCTACGACGATACGGTCGAATATCCTCGTAGCCCGCACGATCAGATCGGTATGGCCATTGGTTATCGGGTCGAACGTGCCAGGATATATCGCCTTAGACATGAATACTCCAATTCATCGTGCGCGCAGACTACTTAGAAAAACATTGGACTGTCAACTGCCCGGTACCTGGAACAGCATGTATGTGACATTGCCGGTGTGCTTGCGTTTCAACTCAAGCCAGCCGGCCGGGCAAATGAATCCATTCTTCCCGGCCTTCTCGACATAAATTAGGGCATCAGGCGACAGCCACCTGAACTCCTGAAGCTTCGCGCATATCGACTGCTGGATCCCGAGATCGAACGGAGGGTCCACGAATACGATGTCGAAAACATCTTCGTGGGGTCTTTCGAGAAAATTTTCCGCCCTGTCGAGCCGCACCTCAAGACCGCAGACTTCCAGCCTGTTGCATACGCTGGACATGGCCTCAACTGAACGGAGCTGACAATCCACGGCCAGCGCATGAGACGCACCCCTGGACAGCGCCTCTAGCGATAGAACACCGCTTCCCGCAAAAAGGTCCAGGCATTTCGCACCCGTGATGCGCGGTTGCAGCCAATTGAAGAGCGTTTCCCGAATCCGGTCCGATGTCGGACGCAACCCCGCAGCAGAGGGCGCTATTATCTTAGCGCCTTTCCACCGCCCTCCGATAACGCGGACTCCGCTTTTATACCTGCCGGGCAATTTGCGGCAGCAGCGTATGCGGAAAGGGAGGAATATCAGCCACTTCCGACCCGCACGCGTAAAAATTTGCCGGGTAAAACCCGTCTTTGGAATGCCCCTTTGACCTGTTCTAGACTGACGTCTTTGATGCGCTCTGAAAAAGTCGCCAAATGGTTGAGCGGAAGACCGTAAAATGCAATGCCAAGTACATTGTCGGCGATCTTGCCGTTGCTGCTGACACGCAGTGGAAATCCGCCGATGATATTGCTTTTGGCCGCTTCCAGCTCATCCTGGTCGGGACCCTGCTCGACGAATTGGCGAACTGTTTCCATGGACAGCCCTTCCGCAAGTTCCGCCTGGTCACTGCGCGTTTGCAGATTGACGATGAACGGGCCGGGCTCCTTCATCGGGCTAAAAGTGCTGTAAACGCTGTATGCCAGCCCCCTCTCTTCTCTTATGTCCGTGGCGAGCCTGGATATCAGACCGTTGCCTCCAAGTATGTGGTTGCCCACATACAGCGGGAAATAATCAGGGTCGTTGCGCGCGATACCGGCCTGACCCATCAGCAGGTGGGTCTGGCTGGATGGAAAGCTGACACTCAACACAACGGACTCGTTCAAGCCCCGGACCTCGGGGATGGGAGACGGATTCGCTCCCCGCGGCAGTCCGTCAACGATTTGCCCGGCCCGGATTCGCGCCTGTTCGGGGCTCAGATCACCGACGATCACGAGCACCGCATTCGCCCCCACGTAAAACTCTTCGTGGAAATCAACCAGATCCTGTCTGCTTATCTGCGAGACTGTCTGCTCTTCCCCAAGGGGGGAATGGCTGTAGGGGTGGTCTTGGTACAATCTGTTGTAAAAAACCCGTGATGCGACACTCCCGGGAGATTGCTCTCTCCTTTTCAGGCCGATCAAAACCCGCTGCCTGACGCGTTCCATAGCATCTTCCGGGAACGAGGGTTCGCTGATGACTTCGCCAAACACGTCGATTGCACCGTCCAGAATTGCTTCCTCGCTGAGACTGCGCAGCTCGAATAACGCGATGTCACGCCCGCTGCCGGAAGAGTATTCCGCCCCAACGGAATCAAAACTGGTCGAAATCATATCGCCGTCCATGCTCGACGTACCCTCCTCGACCATGCCCTTTACGATATTCGACAAGCCTTTCAGGTAGGCTGGGTCTCTTGCACTGCCTGCGTCAAAACCGACCACGAATTGCACCATAGGAATTTGATGCGTTTCGACGAAATATACCCTGGCACCGTTATCCGTGATCCAGTGCTGAATTTGTGAGAATGCACGCGCTTCCGCGCCGACGGTAGCAAGCAACAAGAATAACAGGCAGTTAACCCGCATTTGCACCATGGTCTATCCCTCTGCGTCCGATTCGGGGGTCAGTACCGCCACCGTCGAATTGCTCTCCCTCAGATATCGCTTCACGACTTCGCGTACCTGCTCAGCGGTTACGGCACGCAGGCGGTGATGAATTTCTTCGCCCAGCTGCCACGCCAACCCGTTGGTCTCGAGAAGCCCCAGACGCATGCCCTGATAGAAACTGGAATCCTGCTGGTAGACCTTGCCGGCGACGATTTGTGCTTTGACCCTTTCCAGCTCCTCATCAGATACAGTTTCTTCACTCATTATCCGGATCTGCTCTTTAATTGCCGACTCCACCGCAGCGACCGTTTCACCTTGCGATGGATTCGCGCTGAACAAAAATATCGTGGCTTTACGTGCCAGCGGGTCGTAGCTGACGCCAGTGGAAGAAGCGATTCCCTGCTTGCGCACGAGTTCGGAATGTAGCCGGGCGCTTTTACCGCCGTCGAGCAGATACGCAGCCACCTCGAGTGCGTAGGGCGTCCAGTCCTCCATGTTATTGGTCGTTGCGATCACCGGAACGTGATACCCGAGCAGGAGATACGGAACCTTGGCCGGGGCCCTGACCTCGATCCGGCGGCTTGCAGACTGGGGCCGTTCGCCACGATCCACGATGCCAGGTATATCACGCGCCGGTATCCCGCCAAAGTACTTTTCGGCCAATTCGAATACCTCAACGGGTTCGACGTCGCCCACAACGACCAGTGTTGCATTGTTCGGTGCGTAGTAGCTGGAATACCAGCTTTTAAGATCTTCCACCCGCATCGCCTCGAGATCCGAGGGCCAGCCCACTATCGGATTGCGGTAACTGGATTCCTTGTATGCCGCGGCCATGAACCGTTCATAGGTTACCGCCTCAGGACTGTCATCCGTGCGCGAGCGCCGTTCTTCCTTGACGACCTCAACTTCTTTTTCAAACTCCGCCGTATCGAATACCAAATCATGCATTCGCCCGGATTCGAGCTTGAATGCGGTCTCCAGGTGCGACTTTTCCAGGGTCTGGAAATAAGCCGTATAGTCGCGACCGGTAAAAGCATTTTCCTGTCCACCGAGCGCCGAAATGATTCGTGAAAACTCGTTGGGCGCCGTGGTGCTCGTGCCTTTGAACATCATGTGCTCCAGAACGTGGGATACCCCGGTCTTGCCATCCGGCTCGTAGCTGCCGCCGACCTTGTACCAGATTTGAGATACCACGATGGGTGCGCGGGTATCGGGCTTGACCAGCACCTTCAGCCCGTTGTCGAGCACTTTCTCGTAGGCATCAGGCGCTGCCGGCTTTCGTGCGCTTTCAGTGGCACACGCCGCAACCACGCTGAACAGGCAAAGTAGGACCAAACTTTTTTTCATTTCACGATATTCTCGATTAGTAGCGGAATTGCTTCACCGGTGCTGATTCAAGACCAGGATGAATCGGGCAAGTTCAAAATAACATGGTAGGATACAGAAAATCGACACACCGTAACATCATTGCGCGGTCGAGCCCCGATCAATCAGGCCGCGCCCTTGAGCCCTGTGGCGCAACCTGGCAAACCGTTGATTGCGATCGACGCTGGTGCGTCATTTTTAATGGAAGTACGCGGAATTGATCGGAGCCTCGGCTAAATCAGAAGTGAAACAGAATGGGCGCCAGTAAACTCCACAAGCGATTGAGCAAATCGAGGCTCTCGCTCTCCCGTGGTTTGTCCCAGCTTTTTGGTGCGACGAAGCTCGAAGACAGCGATTTCGATGATCTGGAAGATATCCTCATTAGTGCAGATGTCGGCGTTTCCGTGAGCGAACACATTGTCGAGAGGCTGAGGGTGTCCGCCAAATCGCACAGAATATCGGACGTAGCGGCTCTGAACGAAATGATTCGCGAGGCCATGGTCTCGACGCTCGAGCAAACTGGCGCGCCGCCAGAATTGAGCTGCAGACCTTACGTGCTGCTGGTGGTTGGTGTGAATGGTGTAGGAAAAACGACTTCGGCCGCAAAGATAGCCAACCGCTTCAAACAGGAGGGAAAATCGGTCATGCTCGCCGCGGCCGATACGTTCCGCGCCGCCGCGTTGGAGCAGCTGCAGACCTGGGCCCGCAGACTCGATATCCCGATCGTTGCACAACACCAGGGCGCAGACGCGGCGGCGGTGGCTCACGACGCACTCAGTTCGGCACTGTCAAAGAACGTGGACATCCTTATCATTGACACCGCCGGTCGTCAGCACACGCATAGTGACCTCATGGAACAGCTCAGGAAAATAAAGCGCGTGTTGAACAAAGTGCACGAGGGCGCACCCCATGAAATCATGCAGGTACTGGATGCCACAACCGGCCAGAATGCGTTGTCGCAACTGCGGCATTTCAACGACGCCGTTTCCGTCGACACTCTGTGCCTCACCAAACTCGACGGAACCGCCAAAGGAGGTATAGTCCTTGCAATATCAAACGAGTTCCAAATTCCGATCCGCTACGTCGGTACCGGCGAGGGGTTCGACGATCTGCAGCCCTTCGAAGCCCGGTCCTTTGTCGACGCACTGGTTCAGGAACAATGAGCCTGATCTGAACTCGGCTCTGGGCGGCAGTCATGATCCAGTTTGCGCAGGTTTCGAAGCGTTATGAGAGCGGCCACGAGGCCCTGAGAAACGTCAGTTTTTTCCTGGAGAAGCGGGAGATGGCATTTCTAATCGGGCGATCTGGAGCGGGAAAGAGCACTCTGCTCAAATTGATCATTCGCGTCGAAAATGTGACCCAAGGGCAGCTCATCGTGAATGAACGCAACGTTACCCGGATGAAGGATCGGCACATTCCGCGGTTGCGTCGCGAAATCGGTGTTGTATTCCAGAACCACAGGCTGCTGCACGACCGAACGGTATTCGACAATGTGGCCCTGCCTCTGGTGGTGTCGGGAGTAGGACACCGGGAGATCGGCCGTCGTGTCCGTGCCGCACTGGACAAGGTAGATCTGCTCAGCAAGGAGCGGCTCTACCCAATCATGTTGTCCGGGGGAGAGCAACAACGCGTCGGTATTGCCCGCGCCGTGGTCAATCGCCCGCCGGTACTGCTGGCGGATGAACCTACCGGAAACCTGGACCCGTTGCTATCCGACGAGATCATGGACATCTTCCACCAGTTCAATCAATTCGGGGTCACCGTGCTCGTTGCAACTCACGAGTATCGGCATATAGACCGACTCAGGAAGCGGGTACTGGAGCTCGACAACGGACGGCTTGTCAGGGGTGCAAGCGAGGAGCACGGTTGACAGAGTACCTGCTGAGGCATGTCCAGGTGCTGCTGGCCAGTGTTGGCCAATTGGCGCGTGCACCCGGCTCTACCCTTATGACGGTCTGCGTCATCGGTATCACCCTGGCCTTGCCGGCCATGCTTTATCTCCTCGTCGATAACGCCAAAAGCGTCATCAGAAACTGGCAGGGACGCCCCCAGGTTTCCGTTTTTCTGAAACAAAATGTAGCGGAACAGGATGTGCTATCCCTGCAGCAGGAGCTGGCTCGAAGACCGGAGACAGAAAGCATAGAACTGATAACGTCGGACGAGGCCCTGGAGGAATTCAAAACCCGTTCGGGATTCGGGCAGGCACTGGACATACTGTCGGAGAATCCGCTGCCTGCCTCCATCGTCATACATATCAGCGACGACGCTGGCGATCCGGCGGTTATCGAAGCCCTGGTGAGAGACATCGAGACCCGCCCGGAAGTGGACTTGGCTCAATGGGACCTGGCTTGGGTCAAGAGACTCCATGTTATTCTGAAGCTCGTTCAAAGGGCCGTGATCGTGCTGGCGGCCCTCCTGGGATTGGCCGTGATCATCATCGTGAGCAACACCAGCCGCCTCGCCATCCTGAATCGCAGAGATGAAATCGAGACCATGAAACTCATTGGCGCTACCGACGGTTTCATCCGGCGCCCGTTTCTCTATGGGGGCGTGATCCAGGGCGTGCTGGGCGCGGTGTGCGCGATTATTATCGTGTCAGTATGCTTAAGCCTCCTGGACGGTCCGATCGCTGAATTGATGGCGCTCTATCACGGCGGATTTGCAATGTCGGGGATAAACCCGAGAACGATTTCAATGCTGCTAGTGGCCGGCGGCGTCCTGGGCTGGCTGGCGGCGCGAACCGCCGTCGGACGCCACCTGCGCCGTATCGAACCTCAGTAAATGATTTCGAACCGGCCCGCATATCGCCCCTCCGCGGGGTAGCCCTGATTCATTTCGAGGTTGATCCCATTGATTTCTATGCAACTTTTTCTGTTATTAGCACTCCAACTCACTGAGTGCTAAAATACCGTCAAATCGATTGCAGGAGTTCAATATGTCTCAAACCTTACCTATTCCGATCGACATCCCGAATGGTCAGGGCCTCGCGTCTTACATTCAAGCGGTGAACACGGCGCCCGTCCTGACCGCAGCTCAGGAACGTGAGCTCGCTATCCGCTATGGTCAGGATAACGACCTGGATGCCGCGCGGGAACTGGTATTGTCGCAATTGCGCCACGTCGTCCGTGTTGCGAGGGGTTTTTCCGGCTATGGATTGCCTTTGGCCGACCTTATACAGGAAGGCAACATTGGGCTGATGAAAGCCGTTAAAAACTTCGATCCTGAGCGGGGTGTCCGGCTGGTTTCCTTTGCGGTGCACTGGATCAAGGCTGAGATCTACGACTACGTTCTCCGCAACTGGCGAATCGTAAAAATGGCAACGACCAAGGCGCAGAGGAAACTTTTCTTCAATCTGCGCAAATCAAAGACCCGTCTTGGCTGGCTTCGCGAGAATGAAATCGAGCGGATTGCTGAAAACCTTGATGTGCCGCGTGATACCGTGCGGGAAATGGAAGCGAGAATGTCCGGGCTGGACCTGTCGTTCGACGGCGATGACTCCGATGAGGAATACACCGCGCCGGCCAGCTATTTACCGGATCTTCAGCACAATCCCGAACGCCTGATCGCGAAAGCGGATGAAGAGGAAATGATGAACTTGAGGTTGCATCAGGCGATCACCGTACTCGACGAGCGGAGTCAAGATATCGTCCGCCGGCGCTGGTTGGAAGAAGATAAACCTACGTTGCACGAGCTGGCTGCGGAGTATAAAGTTTCCGCCGAGAGAATTCGCCAGATCGAGAAACGTGCCATGGAAAAAATGAAAGACCAGTTGAGCACGATTTGAAGAATGTTAGCCCGCATTTCTCGCCAGGATCCCCAGCGAAGGCGCTGGGGAAGTCAGGCGAATAACTCCAACTCGCGGGCTAATCGGCTTGCCTCGGTGAGGGCGGCCCGTAGATGCCCGTGTTGAAGTAAGTGTAGTCGCCTGCCTCCTCGACCCGGAGCAGGATTTCACCTTTCACCATAGCTAAGACCTTAAAGAATCCCGCCTCTATACGGGGTTCGTACAGTTCATCCATGACCGAGATATGGTCGATCTTGCGCAGCTGGAAAGGTCTCCAGAAAGGTCCCTGCCGCTTGGACGAGTGGTATCCCCGGACCTGATAAGCGAGCAGATTCAGAGATTTATCCTCGGACTTAAATATCAAATGCGGCTCCAGAACTCGGGGAGCCACGCGCCTGTCGTAGTGCACTTTAAGACGCCGTCGGCTGCGCATGGCGGCCGCCACGATGGTTTGTACGTTTGGAATCAATTGCCCGCGGTCTCTCAGCCCGGCGTTTGGAGTAGCCTTTGCGGCCAATAATATACTCCAAATCCGCTATCACGGCACGGTGCGGAAACACCGAATGAGGTTGGCCTGATTACTGCAACAGTCCCGTGTTCTGCAGAGTGATAGTCTGGGTTTTATCTTCCTTTTTCCGCAATACCAGGAGGTATCCGAGGCCGTTGCTGGAGTAGCGTTCGATCTCGAAAGCATTCAGTGGCGACGCAGCGAAATCCAACACATCCGCCAATGTAGAACGGCTTGTTGGGTAGCGGTTGTTTTGCCGGTAGTAGCTATCCAGGTTCGTCCTAGCTTCGCGCAAAACGTGTTTTTCATCGACTTTGGAATCTGGCTTTTCTTTGCTATCCACGGCAGCGGCTTGCAGGCCATTGAGTATCCGGTTGATCTCCTGCAGTCGCAACGGTTGATCTTCGAACGCCTGCTGAAGCGTAAAAAGTTCCTGCTCCACCGCCCGCACCTTGCCGTCCCACAACAATCGCTGGATGCGGATCAACGGCATATAATATTCCAGTTCATCCTTCGCTTCATGATGTATATTGCTTTCTGCCGGCGAATTTTCCATTACCACGCGAAACATATGCTCGGCTTTGCGCAGGTCCCCCTGACCCTTGTACGATCTTGCTATCTCCATGGCGCTGTGGGCCTTCTGCATATTCGAACCATCCGCAGCAACCTGCAGCATAACGATAACCCCGAGAATGGCGGCGGCTAATCGAATCGATACTCCGAGTTCATTTCTCATTGCGGAAATGCCACCAGATGCGTGGCCTGTAATCGCACCTTTACCGCGTCGCCCAGTTCTAAATTAGCATCACTGGGAAACAAGGACAGTACCTGGCTGCCGTTGCTCGTGCGCAGCGTATACAGAACATCTGCCCCCTTGAAAACCTTGCGTATCACAGTGGCGACGATGCCGTCTGAATCTGCTGGTACGACATCATCCGGTCGGATCAACACGTCCATCACGTCACCACGAGCGCCCTTGCCCGTAGATTTACCGGTGATTCTGCCAATCCCCGTTTCTACGATTCCGGTTTCAACGATCTCTCCTGGAAGGAACACACCGTCTCCAATGAAATCCGCGACGAACCGGGTCGCCGGTTCGTGATACAGATTATAAGGCGTGTCCCACTGCAGAATCCGGCCTTCTTGCATTACTCCGACGTAGTCGCAAAGGGAAAAAGCATCATTCTGGTCGTGAGTAACCAGCACGCATGTCGTTCCCTGCTCCTTGAAGATATCCCGGACCTCGTGACCCAGCCGTTCCCGGGTTTCGACGTCGAGATTGGAAAACGGCTCATCCATCAGGACAAGGTCGGGCTTTGGTGCGAGGGCCCGCGCCAGCGCCACTCTTTGCTGCTGCCCCCCGGACAACTCGTGCGGATAACGCTTATCCATCTCCAGCAGGCCAACCCGCTGCAGCAGGCGCCGGACTTGTTGCCTTCTCTGGTCGGAGCCGAGAGTTTTGAGTCCAAATCCAACGTTGTCCTGAACCGTCAGGTGCGGGAACAGAGCGCTGTCTTGAAAAACCATGCCAACCTTTCGCTGTTCGGGTGCGACACCGAATCCGGGCCTCGACACGGTGCGGCCCCGGATGCGAATTTCGCCCTGGGAGAGGGGGTGGAAACCGGCGATGGCTCTCAACACAGTGGTCTTGCCGCAGCCGCTCGGGCCAAGTAGACAAGCCAGGGATCCCTGGCTTACATCAAACGATAAGTCCTTTACGGTGGCATGCGCATCATGCTTACAGACTATCGATTTGATATCCAGAAGTTTCATCGTGACGAATTTTCAGAGCCCGGCTTGTTCGTTGATGATGTACCCCATGGTCAGACGGCAGGCAGATGCGATTTCAACTATACACCCGGATGGCTGCCACGAGTCTGTCCACCAGCAAATTCGCTTCTTCATCGTCCAGGACAAGAGGGGGCAGCAAACGCACAACGTTCCCCGCCGTTACGTTGATCAGCAATCTTTGATTCAGGCACAATGAAACAAGATCCGGGCACGGTTTATCGAACTCAAGCGCTATCATCAGGCCCATACCCCTGATAGAACGAATTCTTTGATCAGAAGCCAAACGATTACTTAGATCCCTCAGTATCCGCGTTCCCAATTCGCCTGCCCGATTGACCAGATCGTTGCGTTCGATTTCACCGACGACGGTAAGCGCGGCACGGCATGCAAATGGACTTCCTCCGAAAGTCGTACCGTGGCTGCCAGCCGTAAGCAATCCGCGCACGGTGTCCGCTCCCAGACATGCCCCTACTGGCACGCCATTGCCAAGGGCTTTCGCCACGGTGACCACATCCGGTTGAATGCCTTCATGCTGAAACGCAAACCATTTTCCCGTCCTGCCCATGCCGGTCTGTATTTCATCGACCATCAAAAGCCAACCCCGCCGGTCACAGTGATCTCTCAACCCGGCAAGATAATTCTTGTCCGGAATGTTGACGCCTCCTTCACCCTGGATTGGCTCGACCAGCACCGCCACAATATCCGGATCACTCTCCGCCAACTGAGAAACCGCATCGAGATCGTTGTAAGGCACCCTCTTGAAGCCGGTTACCAGGGGCTCGAATCCCGCATGGGCTTTGCGATTACCGGTTGCCGTGAGCGTCGCCATGGTACGGCCGTGGAAACTGCCCTCCGTGACCATAATGCTCGGTACCCGGACTTTCTTGCCATGGCCGTAGCGCCGCGCAATCTTTATCGCGGCTTCATTGGCCTCGGCACCCGAATTGCAGAAAAAAGCGCTGGACATTCCGCTCAAACCACACAGCTTGCGGCCCAACTCCTCTTGCAGCGGGATGCGATAGAGATTCGAAGTGTGGATCAGGTTCCGCGCCTGATCGCCGAGCGCATCCGCCAACACATCGTTGCCATGGCCCAGAGCTACCACCGCAATGCCGCTAAGGGCGTCCAGATATGCGTTACCCTTGTCATCCCATAGCCAGGCGCCTTTGCCACGAACAAAAGCCAGCGGCAGCCTCTGGTACGTCTGCATCAGGTTAGTGCCGGCTTTATTCATAGAGGAAAAAAAGATAGCGCCGGATAGGCGTCGTGCGACCCGCCGGTCTAAAAGAGTCCACCGCCGTGTGCCGGTGAACCGGTGATCATGAAAAACAGCATTGGGATCGAAAGCATCGTGTTCGTGCGCGATGCCAGCAGGGCGACACGCGCACCCTTTACTTTTTCTTCATCGCTGGCCTCGACCAGGCCCAGTACTTTCTTCTGATTTGGCCAGATCAATGCCCATACGTTGAACAGCATGATGGTACCCAGCCAGGCACCCACCCCGATGGGTGCGGCGGAGCCCTGCAGCATGAATGCCCGGGCCACGCCGTTCATCTCACCGGTGCCGTGACCAAGCAGCAGATACGCCGCACCTGTCAACCAGGTTGCCACCGCAGCCCACCGGAACCACAACAACGCGCGGGGAGCGATGTGTTTGGTGATCCCAGCGGCAGTCCCGTCCGCCTTTGCAGCGGCAAGTCCCGGAACTTGGACGAAATTGAAATAGTAAAGCAATCCGATCCAGGTAATCCCGGCCAGCACATGCAGCCATCTATCTATAGCCAGAATCAAAGGGTCCATCACGATCCTCCCGCAAACACTAAACCAGAAAGCCTTTTACGAATACGTAGAGCACCAGTGTAAGCACCACGCCAGAGGTGATCGTGCCGGTAATCGAATCCAGTGGATTTTTCATGTTTGCTCCGCAGCGGCTTTTATAATTGGTCGGTAGACTATGCCAACCTGCAAACGAATTTCAAGCGGTACTTGAGTCTTGTTCGCAAACAGATGAAGATAGCGGGTTTTTCCCACCACGGACGCAATCATGATAAAGAAGGTAGTATTGGCCTATTCCGGAGGACTCGATACGTCGGTGATCCTGAAGTGGCTTAAGGAACAATACAACTGCGAGATCGTCACGTTTACCGCCGACATCGGTCAAGGCGAGGAACTGGAACCGGCCCGGTTGAAGGCACGGCAACTTGGCATAAGTGAAATTTACATCGAAGACCTGCGGGAGGAATTCGCCCGGGATTTCATCTTTCCAATGTTCCGCGCCAACACCGTGTACGAGGGAGAATACCTGTTGGGGACCTCGATCGCACGTCCCCTGATTGCAAAGCGTCTGGTGGAAATCGCCGCGACCACCGGTGCCGATGCCATATCACACGGCGCTACCGGCAAAGGCAACGATCAGGTGCGATTCGAACTCGGTGCTTATGCTCTGAATCCGGAAATCAAGATCATAGCCCCCTGGAGGGAGTGGGACCTCAACTCTCGAGAAAAGCTCGTTGCCTATGCCGATCAACATGGTATTCCGGTTGAGAAAAAAGCCGATGGCAGTTCCTCGTATTCTACGGATGCCAATGCGCTGCATATATCTTATGAAGGTGGCAGCCTTGAAGATCCCTGGCATGAACCGGACGATAAGATGTGGCGGCTCACCGTCTCTCCCCAGAATGCGCCGGACCAGGGCGAATCAGTCGAACTCGAATTCCGACAGGGCGATGTCGTGGCGGTCTGTGGCGAACCACTGTCGCCGGCGGGGGTCATGGAGACACTGAACGCGCTTGGTGGTCGTCACGGTATAGGACGTGCCGATATCGTCGAAAACCGCTACGTCGGCATGAAGAACCGCGGCTGTTATGAGACACCGGGCGGGACGATCCTGTTGAAAGCCCACCGTGCGCTGGAGTCGATAACGCTTGACCGGGAGGTCGGACACCTCAAGGATGAACTCATGCCGCGATATGCGACGCTCATCTACAACGGTTACTGGTGGAGCCCCGAACGGGAAATGATGCAGACGATGATCGATGCCTCACAGAGGGTCGTCAACGGCTTCGTCCGATTGTCTTTATACAAGGGCAACGTGATTGTCACCGGCCGACGGTCGGACGCCGATTCCCTGTTCGATGAGAAAATCGTGACTTTCGAAGACGACGAGGGCGCATACAATCAGTCCGATGCGGAAGGCTTTATCAAGCTTAACGCCCTGCGTCTCCGGCTTGCCGGCAAGATCAGGAATGCGGGCGGCAAAATGCCTTTGTGATGGATACACGGGACCTTACCGTAATAGTTCCCGTGCTCGATGAATCGGCGCGCGTTGCGTCACTCTGCTCACACCTAAATTCCCTGCCCTGCCCCGTTATCGCCGTCGACGGCGGAAGCACGGATAGGACCTATTCGGACCTGTGTACCATGGCGGCAGCGAATGTCCGTGTGGTGCAAACAGAAACCGGCCGGGCCCGGCAAATGAACTTCGGCGCTTCGCTCGCGAAAACGACATGCCTGCTGTTCCTGCACGCGGATACGATGCTGCCGTCGGATGGAATCAACCTGGCCACGGACGCGCTTGCAAGAATGTCGTCGGAATGGGGCCGATTCGACGTTACGTTCGATGATAGCTCGCCAGCAATGAACACCATTGCCCGGTTCATGAACCACCGCTCGATACTAACCGGGATATGCACCGGTGATCAGGCCATTTTCACCACCGCCCGCGTGTTCAAAGCCGCGGGCCGGTATCTGGAAATTCCACTGATGGAAGATATCGAACTCTCGAAGCGGCTCAGGAGAACCGGCTGGCCAATCAGGATCCGGGCACCGGTCGTCACAGCCAGCCGCCGATGGAGAAAGAACGGGGTATTCCGGACCGTAGGCACCATGTGGTGGCTGCGTATCCTATATTGGACCGGCGTTTCCCCTGGCGAACTGGCGGAGCGATACGGGCATGCCCGCTGAAGGCCCCGCTCCCGCACTGATACTCCTCGCCAAGAGCCCGATACCCGGGCAGGTCAAAACGAGGCTGATGCCCGAGCTTAGCGCGCATGATGCAGCGGAGGTGGCTGCCGCGCTCATCAGGGCGTCCGTTCGACTCGCCGTCCACGCCTGGACCGGGCCGGTCTTCCTACTCGGCTGGCCGGACCTGGACCATGACGTGTTCAATGATCTTGCTGAAAGCACCCGTATTCAGCTCGGCGTCCAGATCGAGGGAGGCCTTGGAGAAAAAATCAGCGGCGCCATTTGCAGCCATACGGCCAAAGGGATTCCCACCGCCGTAATGGGATGTGATATTCCGCATTGCCCACCCTGTCAGCTTCAACTGGCTGGTGAATCGCTTAAAGCGGGACGCAACGTAATCGGACCGGGCACGGATGGAGGCTACTACCTGATTGGACTGCAGAATTGCCAGCCGGGCTTGTTTTCCGGAATAAGTTGGGGTGGGGTGGATGTGTTCCCCAAAACGATGGCGCTCGCAGCGGCGCTGGGCATTGAATTCACTGTACTCGACACGTTGCGGGACATCGACGACTATCGAGATCTCGTCGCCTTGGCAGATCAGATACCAATACTGAAACAATGGAGCATATAAAATAGTATGTTCTCCCCACAATACTCCCCATTATTTGAAAATAATATTTATTTTCAACACTTCCATTAAAAATAGACGCTAATCTAAATTTATTCTTTCAATTTTCTATATGTGGGTAATATTTTATATATATATCCTTACTTATTGGCTATGGTGGGAATATCATTTACTTAACCCGCAAATTGCACCAGTATCCCGAGCGATGACGCGGCATAGGTTTGCCTGAGCGCCGGTCTGGTGCAATATGCGGGTCTATCAGCATTTCGCGCCGCGGTTCGCGCTCAGTCTAATCAGCAGTGGCGGTAGGAACAAAAAATCTGCGATCAACGCAAATATGATTACGATGGCGGTCAACAACCCCATACCGGAGTTGACCTGAAACGCAGATTGCGACAAAACGAGGAATCCCGCGACCAGGACAAGGGATGTGACCCACAACGCCATACCCACCGTCGAGAACGCATAGCGCACCGCATCCTGGGCATCCATGCCCTGCTCACGTCGGGCGCGTTCATATTTCGTCAGAAAGTGCACGGTGTCGTCTACGATGATGCCAAGGCTCATTGCACTCACAACGGATATGGCCAAACCAATTTGCCCGACCACGATCCCCCACAGCCCGAAGGCCAGTGCCGCGGGCACCAGGTTGGGCACCATGCTTATCAGGCCCAGCTTCAAGGATCGCAGGGCGACTATCAGAATCAGCGAAATCAGTACCAGCGCGGTAGTGGTCCCCACCAACATGCTCTTGATATTCCTTCCGGTGATGTGGGCGAACATGATGTTGGGACTCGATCCCTTCACATCTCCGGATCTGTTCAGACCATTGACCCGAATCCATTCGCGCGCCCTCTCGACCATTTCCAAAGTATCTTTGGTGGACAGACTCTCCGTGGTGACTATGAACCGTGTTGCAGATTTGTCGATATTTATCTGGTCATTGAGGTCCAGACCGTACGGCAGCGACATTTCATAGAGAAGAAGATACTGGGCAGCTAGATCCCGCTGCTGCGGGACCCGATACCATTCATCGGCATCCTCATGCAGGTTTTTATTCAGTCGTTTGAGCGTATCGGTAATCGTGTTGACGTGTATCACACGCGGCTGCTGCCTGAACCACTGCGCGAATCGTTCGATTGTTGCCAGAAACTCGGGATTCGAGATGCCGCCGGATTCGCCAGCGTACAGTGAATACTGAATGGTATAGATTCCGGTCAGGTTTTCGGTCGTGTAGTCCGTATCCAGACGAAACTGGATCGTTTCATCGAAATACTTTACGAATTCGTCATTGAACTCGTTTCGTGGGATGAAGGCTATGAGCAATAGTATGCAAGGGCCCATGACCCACAGTAGCATCCGCCTCCTTCGGATGACCCAATTAGCGAAAATTCGCATCGCCCGGTCGCCGTGGGTCGGCCGCTGCTTGATGTTTACCGGCATGATTGCCACGAAAGCGGGTAAAAATAGTACAGACAGGACGAAGGCCAGCATCACCCCGAGGGCGACAAGATTTCCCATGTCTCTGAAGGGCGGGACATCGCCCAGGTTCATACTCAGAAACCCGATTGCCGTGGTAATGCTGGTCAGGAAAACCGGTTGCAGATTCAACCTCAGGCTTTCACCGAGCGCCGAATACTTATCGGCACCATTGCGCATTGCGTGGATAAAATTGACCAGAATGTGAACACAGTCGGCCACCGCAAGGGTCAATATAATTGTCGGCGCGATTGCCGACGCGCCGGTCAACTTGATACCTGCCCAGCCGGCCAAACCCATGGTGATCACCACCGTGAAAGCGATCAACAGGACCGTGCCCACGGTGCCGATCAGCGAGCGAGTCAAGAATCCCAGGACCAGCACGACCACCGCGAACATGATCGGTATCAGGGTCTGTATGTCATGTTGAGACGCTTCCGGAAATGCGTTGTTCATCATCACAATACCGGTCATTCGCAGGTCGATATCGGGAAATCGTTCGATCAACGCGGATTTCAGGGAACGTGCGAAATCCGCGATCTCCGGCACTTCCAAATCGGTTCGGACACCGGGAGGCTGGACCGTCACGTTTATCCCGGTGACATGGCCCCTGCCGGAAACCAGCCTGTTACGCAACAAGGGTTCCGATAGCGCGATTTCACGTAGTGAATCAAGTTCCAAATCCGTAAGTGATTTCGCATTGGAGTACATATCCTGCACGATAAGATCATCACCCTCTCCCCGCGTGTGCTGAAAATTCGAGAGAGAATCGACGCGGATGGAATATGGAATCTGCCAGGCCTGTTCAGTCAACCACTCGACGGCTTCCAGCGTCGAGCGGGTGAATACATCGCCGCTTGCGGGCGAGAGCACGAATAACAAATTGTCGTACTTCGTGTATGTGTTCTGAATCGTTTCGAATGCCTGAAGCTGCGGGTTGTCATCGCTGAACCATATTCGATAATCGGTATCGAAATGCAAATAGCGGACGCCACTTCCCGCAACAAAAGCAGCAACGAGAGTCAACCCGACGATCAGATAACGCCAGCGTATCGCCCACCTTGCTACTCGCTCTCCCAACAATTACTCCTTGCTGCCAGCCTGCGTCCGTGCGCACGCAAACCGCGAACGAATGCTAACTATGATGGTTGCGAAAATCCGATACGACTGCAACTGTGGTCCTCAGCCGGGCACACCAAGCCCAGGTCGGCGCTGCGGATTGCGCTGATGCGTGTGGATCATACGCTAACTGCGCCAGAATGCACCGCTGAACAACACCAGCAGGGTAAATAGTTCCAGTCTCCCCAAAAGCATGCTGAAACACAGCACCCATTTTCCCGACATACTGATACCGGAGTAGTTTTGGGCAACCTCTCCCAGGCCGGGACCAAGGTTGTTCAAACACGCCGCAACTGCTGAAAAGGCCGTTACCCAGTCCTCCCCGGTCGCGGACATGACCACGCCGAGCACCGCAAAACTGAGCATATACAGAGAGAAAAAGCCCCATACGGCGTTGCTAACGCTGTCAGAGACCGGTTTACCTCCAAGCTTGAGCGGTAACATGGCGTTGGGATGAATTAGCCTAACGATTTCGCGGCGCCACTGCCGGTAAAGTAATACGATACGGAGCACTTTTATTCCGCCTGCGGTAGACCCCGCACAGCCGCCTATGAAACTCAGCAAAACCAGGAATACCGGGAGAAAAGTAGGCCACCAGTGATAACCTCCGGTAGTAAATCCCGTGGTCGTCGCAATCGATACGGTCTGAAGCAGCCCCTGCCGGATCAACTCGCCCGGCTCCGCGAAAGTCTGATAGCCGGCGAGCACACCGATCACGAAGACGGCAGCCGCAAGCACACCGACGAGAAACACCATGACTTCGTTGTCCCGCACATAGGCAACCAGGCTTTTCGACTGCCACGCCAGGAAATGCAGCGCGAAGTTCACTCCGGCGATCAACATGAAAACAATGGCGACCAGGTCAACCGCCATGCTGTCGAAATAGCCCAGGCTCGCGTCGTGGGTCGAAAAACCACCGATCGCAACGGTGGAGAAGCTGTGCCCGACCGCATCAAACCATGTCATACCGGCCAGCCGGTAGCTCACAGCGCAGACTACGGTCAAGCCAAGATAGATATACCAGAGCGCTTTCGCGGTCTCCGTAATCCTTGGAGTCAACTTGGTGTCCTTCATCGGCCCGGGCGTTTCCGCCCGAAACAGCTGCATACCGCCCACACCAAGCATCGGCATTACCGCCACAGCCAGCACGATGATGCCCATCCCACCCAGCCACTGGAGCTGCTGACGGTAATACCTTACCGATTGGGGCAGGTGATCGATACCTTCCAGCACCGTGGCGCCCGTCGTGGTCAACCCGGACATCGACTCGAATACGGCATCGGTGAAAGAAAGCAGTGGCTTATGGACCAGGTATAGCGGGATCGCCCCGTAGAGTGCCAGCACGGTCCAGAACAACACGACCACCATGAAACCATCGCGGTAGCGCATGTCCTTGCTCACGTGATTATTGAACAGCCACAATACCGCTCCGGTGAGCAGCGTGACGAAGAAGGCGATGGCAAAGGGGCCCGTTGCACCGTCGTCGTATAAATACGAGAGCAGTATCGGTGGGATCAGCGAGGTGCTGAAGATAATCAGCAGCACTCCCACGATCTTCAAGACGACCTGGTATTGCATCTAGCTCGAATTTTTCACCAAGTTCGCGGTTGATGGTTCATGAAAGCGATGAACATCACAGATACATGACGTCGACCTGAAACAATCTTTCGACCTCCGGGATGTACTTTTTATCCACGACGAAGAGAATGATGTGATCCTCGGATTCGATTACGGTGTCTTTATGGGCAATCAGCACTTCATCATTCCTGAGGATGGCGCCGATACCAGTACCAGCCGGCAGCGGCAGATCGCGGACGCCACGCCCCACGACTCGCGATGAATTTCGGTCACCGTGCGCGATAGCTTCTATTGCCTCCGCGCTGCCGTGTTTCAAAGAGTGCACCGCCACGATGTCTCCGCGGCGGATATGCGCCAGTATGCTACCCACGGTGGCCAGCCTGGGGGAGATCACGACATCCAGTTCGCTGTGCTCGAACAGAGCCACATAAACGGCGCGGTTGATCAGCGCCATCACCCGGCGTGCACCGAGTCGTTTGGCCAGCATTGCCGATAATATGTTAGCCTCGTCGTTGTTCGTTACCGCGCAAAACACGTCCATGCCGTCGATGTTTTCCTGGCGTAACAATTCCTCGTCCGCCGCGTCCCCGAGTAGAACCACCGTGTCGTTCAAACGATCAGCCACGCTTTCGGCACATGCCGGGTCGCGCTCGATGACCTTGACCGAGTAACCCTTGGCCTCTAGATTCGTGGCCAGACCAAATCCGATATTGCCACCGCCAGCCAGCATTACCCGGTTCACCAAGCGGTCCACTTTGCGCATTTCTCTCATCACGTCGTTGATGTTTTCACGCGCCGCCACGAAAAACACCTCATCCTCGAGCTTGATGATGGTGTCGGCTTCGGGTGAAATGACTTTCTCCGAGCGGTAGATCGCCGCAACGCGGGCATCCACGTTTGGCACGTGGTCCCTCAGTTCCGATAGTGGACACCCGACCATGGGGCCGTCATGGTCTGCGCGCACTCCGGCCAGCTGTATCCTGCCGCCGGCAAAGTCCAGCACCTGTATGGCACTCGGATATTCGACCAGGCGCATTATATGGTTGGTCAGTATCTGCTCCGGGCTGATCAATACATCGACGGGGAATGCGTCATTGTCAAAAATCTCCTGGCAGGTGAGATATTCCGGCGCCCGAATGCGCGCCATCTTGGTGGGCGTATCGAATATGGTGGCGGCAATGGTACATGCCACCATGTTGATCTCATCACTGTTGGTAACCGCCAGCAAAAGATCTGCATCTTCGGCTCCGGCGCGGCTCAGCACACTAGGATATGCGGCGTTCCCTGTAACCGTTCTGATATCGAGCCGATCCTGCAGCTGTCGCAATGCATTTGAATCGATGTCGATCAGCGTTATATCGTTCGCTTCCCCAGACAGCACTTCGGCGGTTGACGCGCCGACCTGGCCGGCGCCTAGTATGATGATCTTCATATCGAAGTTTGTTATTTATTCGACTTCTTTATCGATTTTGGATCGATATCCAGTGACTTCAGCTTCCGATAAAGATGGGTCCGTTCGATGCCGACCAGGGGCGCAAGCTCGCTGACACTGCCGCGCACCTCGCGCAGCCTTTGAATCAGATACGATCTTTCGAACATATCCCTTGCTTCCCGCAGCGGCAGGTCCAGCATTGATTCCGAAAACCACTGATGATCGGTGCTGTGCTTTTTCATGCCGAGGGCATCTTCAATCTCCTCGGCACTGACATCGACTTCCTTGTTCAAAATCAGAACGCGTTGAATGACGTTCCTGAGCTCGCGGACGTTCCCCGGCCAGGCGTAGTGACGCATGGCATTTAGCGCCCCGGTTGAAAATTTTCGGTAAGGCAGCTGTTCCTTCTCGACCATCCAATTGAGATAGAACTCGGTCAATTCAGGGATATCCTCGATATGTTCGCGCAAGGGAGGCACGTGAATCGGCACGACGTTCAAACGGTAATACAAATCCTCCCTGAACCTCCCCTCGCGTACCAGAACCGCCAGATCCCTGTTGGTAGTCGCGATGATACGAACATCCATATCGATGTTCTTCTGTCCTCCAACCCGCACAAAGGTGCCGTCTTCGAGCGCGCTCAACAGTCTCGCCTGCACCTCGAGGTTTGCGTCGGTAATCTGGTCCAACACCAGCGTACCCCCCTGCGCTTCCTCGAAACGGCCGCGCCCTATGTGGCCGTTCTGTTCGCTACCGAACAATTGCACCGCCAGGTTTTCTCCTGGAATGGCGGCGACGCTGATTTCCACCAGCTGATTCGCCGCTCTTTTGCTAAGTTGGTGCAGCATCCGTGCAGCCACCCTCTTGCCACTTCCCGGATCTCCGGTTACCAGCACCCAGCTGTCGGTGGCGGCTGTCCGTGTTATGAGATCCTTGAGTCTGCTGATCTGTTCGCTTTTGCCAATCAGTTCGGCACTAGGCTGCAGCCGATCCTTGAGATTGAGGTTTTCCAGCCGCAGCTTCTCGCTCTGCAGCGCCCGATTCACGGTGATCAATAGCTTGGCTGTCGACAGCGGTTTCTCCAGAAAATCATAGGCCCCGTAGCGGATCGCCTCGACCGCAGTCTCTACATTGCCGTGCCCCGAAATCATGATAGTGGGCGCTCTGAGCGCATCATCTTTCGACCACTCCTTGAGCAGCGAAATGCCGTCCGTCCCCGGCATCCAGATGTCGAGCAGTACCAGATCGAACTTGTGCTCTTTTCGGAGCCGTCTGGCGCTGTCGCCGCCCTCCGCTGTGAGGACCCCATACCCTTCGTCTTCCAGAACGTCCTGCACGACCTGTCTGATATCGGGTTCATCATCGACGATCAGGATTGTTTGTCCGTTCATGCTTTCTCCCCGGTCGATCCGACCTTGGCGAACTCGGTCACGGAATTCGATCGATGGTTCGTCTGGGGCAATCTGATCGTGGTCCTGGTGCCCTCGCCCGGCCGGCTGTCCACCCAGACCCCGCCGCCATGTTCCTCAACGATCCTTTTCACGATCGCCAGTCCAAGCCCGGTGCCTTTTTCCTTCGACGTGGCGTAAGGCTCGAATAACTTGCTCATCATTTCCTCAGGGATGCCGGGCCCGTTGTCGCGAACCACCAGCTCGACGTAGCTGTTGTCTCCCGTTTCCACGGTCCGGGTAGAAAGCACGATGGCTGGAGCTTCCGTATTTACCAGCGCATCCTGAGCGTTGATCAACAGGTTGTTGAGCACCTGCCGCAACCGGCCCGCGTCGGCTGTTATCCGAGGCAATTGAGTGTCCAGATCATAGCTAAAGCCAATCCCGCGATCATCCCGCTTGTACAACTCGGAAACGTCCGTAATCAGGTTATTCAGATTGACTTCCTTCAACTCCATACGCACCGGCTGTGCGTAACTCGAGAAAGCGTTGACCATCTCCTCCATCGACTCTACCTGTTGTACGATCGTGCGGGTCGCGCGGTCCAGCGTTGCGCGATCAGCGCCCGTCAGCAGTCCCAGATACTTGCGCCTTATCCGTTCGGCAGACAACTGGATCGGGGTCAGGGGATTTTTGATCTCGTGCGCCAAGCGCCGGGCGACTTCTCCCCACGCCGCGTCCCGCTGCGCCTGGATGAGATCGGTGATGTCGTCAAACACGACAACATAATCGCCCCGGCCGGTCAGTTTCGTACCCCGAAGGATCAACACCTGTCTGCCGTGGGAACCAAATATCGTGACTTCATTCTGCCATTCGGTCAGCCTCCGGGTCATGGACTCGCCGATCACGCTGAATAAAGGGTCCAGATTGGGGTGCTCTTCCCCGATGCGATTCGCCGTAAGACCTCTCTTGATTCCGGCGCCCAGGATCTGGACTACCGCCGAGTTCGCAGTCCTCAGTTTGTGATTGTCGTCGAAGGACATGACGCCGGAAGACAGATGTTCCAGGACGGTCTCCAGATAAGTTCGCTGATTTTCCGCCTCTTTCTGGCTGCGGCGGGCCCTGCTCTGCGCCTGGTTGATCTTCTGCGTCATTTCGTTGAAAGATTGGACCAGCACGCCGAGTTCATCCGTGCTGTTGACCGGTAGCTCCTTCTGGTAGTCACCGGCTGCCACCGCGCGCGTCCCCTCGGCCAGATCCCTCAAGGGCGCGGTAATGCGGCGTGATATGAAGATCGCGGCCCACACCGCCAGGAGGGTCGCGACCAGCGCAACCAGCGTCAGCGTCAGAATGAGACTGAACTTGAGAGGGCCCCGGAAAAAAATCATCTGCTTGTACTGGGCCGAGACGGATTCCACGCTGTCGGCAAGTTCGGCATAGCGAGAAGGCAACAATTGAAGGGCCTGCAGTATCCGATTCGGCTCGCCCATCACAGCAGAGCCCACGGGCACGGCGATTCTCAGCTGCTGCCCTCCCCCGGAGATCGGCTCGAGGCCGGCATACTCCTGGCCCCGACTCGTCTGCGACAGGACCCGTTCGTCGGGGATGCTTGGGAGCAGGAACTGTTCATCGCCGTAACTGGAAGCAATGAACCGTCCCTCCTGAGTGTACATCGTAAGCTCCAGGTATCCGCCCTCATCGCTCAGCTCGTTCAGCAAGGGGATGATCTCAAAGGTATTGCTGACGCTCTCAAGCCTTCGCGCACCCTCGACCAGCTGATCTACTCCCTCTTGCTTGATGGCCTCCAGCGTCGTTGCCCCAAGCAACAGAGCATCGTCCACCGCATTGTCGATTTTGACGTCGAACCAGCTGTCAACCCCCTTGCTCAGGAACTGGACGGAAAAATGATATACCACGGTTAACGGCGCCAGAACGAGCAAGACGAACATTGCCACCATGCGCAGGGTCAATCTCGATCCCAGCACCTTCGCCCGCAGTTGTCGATACAGACGAAGCAGATTGACCGCGATGAGGATACTCAGAGCAAGGATCCCAAGGATATTTACACCGAGAAGCGCGGAGTAAAACTCCCCGGACAGTTTCGCATGCTGCGCCGCGGAAGTGAGGAGAAACAAAGTGAACAGCAGCAGCAGGGAAAGAACCACCGCCGGAACTGGCCCGAGCATGAATCTCACTACTGATTTCTTACTTGCCATCTTGTCCAGTCACTGGACATCCGCCAGGATGGTGAGAAAAACGCCAGAGGCCTTAGAGCCGCGGGCAGCCTGTTAATGTCAAGGCGACTGCGCACTGCCAGAGTATACCCCCTAACACCCGGTCTCACGCCCACCGGCAGGGTGAATACCTGACGCCTAAGCACACCTATACTGCTCAGCGCTTCGTTTACGGAGTTGTAGATATCGATTTCACCATTTTCCAGATTCTCCACCACGTATCGATCCGCAAGACTATGATAACGGAGCTGTCGACGCACGCGCGATTCCAGCAAAGCTTTGTTCCACAGCACGCCGCCGCTCAGTAACTCGAATTCTGTGAGCATCACCAGCGGAACGCCGTTTTCTATCGCGAGTTCCGCTTGCTCACTGAGGTTTATCTCGACCCAGGTAGACACGTGCAGAGCTTGTTGATCCAGGCGAGCCTGCACATCCCTGACCACGAAGTCGGCCGACGCCGCGCCGGTCAGCGCCATAAACACCCCAAGGGTCGGCAACAGAACCTCTTTGACCCGTAGTCTGCACCGGTGCAGGCGGAATCCTCTAATCCGTTTTATGGGCGGCATGCGAACGTCATTCACTCTTCCTTTTCTGCATGAGTGCGTAGTAAAACCCGTCTACATTATGTACTCCGGGTAAAGTCTGCAAGCCAAATCGGCTGCGCCGCCCCGCTGGCGCTCGTATCTGACGGACCTTCAAATCATCACGATCCGCCAGGAACCGCGCGATTTGACAATCGTTTTCTTCCGGAAAAATAGAACAGGTGACGTACAGCAAATGGCCTTCCATAGCGACGGTTAGCCACAATTGCTCGAGAAGTGACGACTGTCTGGCTACCAGTCCGGCCAGGTCGTCGGGCCGTCTGAGATGTTTGATGTCGGGATGGCGGCGGATCACTCCGGTCCCGGTGCAAGGCGCATCCAGCAAGACGCAATCGAACGGTCTCCCGTCCCACCAGGAACCGGGGTCACCGGCGTCCGCCACCCGGACTTCTGCTGACAAATTCAGCCTGCCGAGATTTTCGCGGATCATTGCGACCCTTTTATCGCTGATATCAACTGCAAGCACGGAACCCATATCGGGATATCTTTCGAGGATGTGGGTCAATTTGCCCCCCGGAGCGGAACACGCATCCAGCACGCGGTGACCCGGTTTTACAGGCAAAGCCGGCGCAGCCCATTGCGCCGCGCTATCTTGCACCGACACCCACCCTTCGGAGAAGCCCGGCAGTTCATGGACAGCGACGGGTTTGTCCAATACCACACCATCCGCTGACAGGTCGTCGATGCGTCCACCGAGACCACAGCGGATTATTTCTCCGAGGTATTCAGTCCGATCCAATCGCCGGCAGTTGACCCGCAATACCATCGGTGCACGCTCGTTGTTGGCTTTCACGATTCGCGGCCAGAACGCTGGCCACGAACCGCGGATATGCGTCAACATCCACTTCGGGTGGTTGTAGAGGGCCTCCTCGGAAAGATTTGACATCGATTCGCCGCGCCGCCTGATATGGGTTCGCAGCAGCGCATTGATCAACCCCTTCGCCCAGCCTTTGCCGAGGTGATCGCACGCTTTGACCGTTTCGTTTATCGCCGCGTGGGCGGGAATCCTGAGCTCGTCCAGCTGGTACAATCCCACCAGTATCAACAATTCGAGGTCCCTATCTTTTCTGCGCAGGGGTTTTTGCAGAAGTTCGATCGCGGCCTCGCTGAGACGCCAATACCACCTTGTCACGCCGAACACCAGTTCTCTGAGCAGCGGTGATGCCTTGTCGGGCAGCGCTTCGCTCAAGGATTTCCCCTGCTCCAGCATCGACCGCAAAACCATCACCGCGTCGGCCCTGCAGCGCGCTACTCTGGCTTGCATGTTGCAGCTCGGCGGCTGGATGGGCTGTCGGATCGACCGTGCCGACGCGGCACTGCCATCAGGGTTCCCGTTGAAAATTGCAGAGCAAGCGATCGCCCTTGGCGATGGAGTACCCGTTCAAAAAATCACGCGCAGCAAGCGGTCTGCCGTGGTCCCTCTGCAACTTGGTCAATCTCAACATGCCCTCTCCGCAGGCCACGGCTATGCCCCGCTTGTCGACCCGACAAACGGAACCGCACGTCGCCGGGGCGCCAGTATCCATGTCATCCGAGATTTCGGCTTCAAGAATCCTGATCCTGTTCCCCTGGTGCTTTGTATGGGCGACGGGCCAGGGGTTTAAAGCTCTTATCTTGTTCCGGATATTCTCCGCAGATCTCGCCCAGTCTATCGGCGCTTCACTTTTTTTGAGCTTGGGAGCGTAGGTTGCGTGGACCTCGTCCTGGGGCACCGGCGTCAATTCTCCCGACAGGTAATCGGGCAGGCAGCTCAATAGAACTTCCGCACCCAGAGCCGCCAACTTTTCCATGAGCGTGACCGAGTTATCGTAATGGTCTAAATTGATTTCACTTTTCGCGATGACCGCACCGGTATCCATTCCTGAGTCCATCAACATGATCGTTATACCAGTTGTCTTATCTCCGGCCTCTATCGCCCGTGCCACGGGAGCCGCGCCTCGCCATCTCGGCAGCAGTGATGCGTGCACGTTCAAACAACCATACTTTGGAACATCCAGAATACCGGTCGGAAGGATCTGGCCATACGCCGCGACGATCATGATGTCGGGCCGGAGCATCCTGAATTCACGGCACACAGCAGCTTCCTTGAACGTTGCCGGCTGCATCACCGGTACGGCGTACTCGATTGCCAGCAGCTTCACCGGGCTCCTTGAAATGCGACGACCTCTACCTGAGGGTCGATCCGGTTGGGTGTAAACACCGACTAGATTTAACCCGTTGTCCATCAATCGGCGTAATACCGGCACGGCAAACTCGGGCGTGCCGGCAAAAACTATTCGTTTGGAATTCGGCATGGGAAACGATATACAGGTTTCAAGTGAATCCCGGCCGACCCGGTGCTACATGGAAACCAGGAGCGGACGGCTTTCTCGGCTGCAGTACAATTTCCCGTAACGGCTAAGCGACCGCGCTGCCGGCCAAAGTTTCTGAACCGCGGCGTTCCTGCTTACTCAGTTTTTTACGAATTCTGTCACGCTTGATTCGGGACAGGTGGTCGACGAACACCTTACCATTCAAATGGTCTATCTCGTGCTGGATGCACACCGCCAGAACACCGTTCGCCTCCAAGATGAATTCCGACCCGCTGCGGTCCAACGCATTTACCACTATGGACTCCGCGCGCTTGACAGTGGCATAGATTCCCGGGACCGACAGGCACCCTTCCTCTCGCTCTTGTTCTCCCGAGGACGCCGTAATAACAGGATTGATGAACACATTCAGCGCTGACTGGTCCTCGGATACGTCGATGACTATCACTCTTTTCCGGACATCGACCTGGATCGCGGCGAGACCGATTCCAGGTGCGGTGTACATGGTTTCGGCCATATCGTCTATCAGCTTGCGCGTGTCATCGTCTACGACTTTTACCGCTTCGGCGCATCTACGCAACCGCGGATCGGGATACGTCAAAACGTTCAAAATTGCCATATTCTGATAAAGTGGAGTCTTACGCGGATAATCGCGGAATATTGTACTTTTCCCGCTGTTGCAAAGGAACGGGAAGTTTCACATTGGAGTTGTGGCTCACTTGGGCTAGACTTGACATAAGCACCCTGCTTTATCCACCTGATAACAGACAATAATATTGCTAATGATCCGACGTCAAAGGCGATTTAGCGCCATTCTGGTTGCCCTCTGGCTAGTTTCCGGAGGTATTGCATACCCTTTATATGCGGCTGAAAACGAGCCGCCTCAACTGGTGCCCGGGGCACCTGAACGATATGTCGTCCAGGATGGAGACACGCTATGGGGCATCGCTCAGAAGTTTCTCGTCGCCCCGTGGAGGTGGCCGGAAATCTGGCAAATGAATCCCGGAATCGAAAACCCGCATCTTATTTTCCCGGGCGACGTCCTGGTCCTGTCGGGAATAGGCGAGGGTGATACGGCCCAGGTCAAGGTGCTCCGCAGTCGCAAAGTAACCAAACTTTCACCCACGGTCCGCGCCGAGCCGATCGATCAGGCCGTGCCCACGATCTCCCCAGATATTATTCTGCCTTTCCTGCGTAAACCCCTAATTGTCGGGCGTACTGAACTGGAAAACGTACCTTACGTTGCGGCCGGTGAGGAGGGGACCATTTCCTTAGGCAAGTACGACATTTTCTGGGGCAGGGGATTTGACCGGAACAACAACCGCGCCAAAGCCGGCGATCTGTTTCACGTCTTCAGGCCCGGTAAACTGCTGATACACCCCGAGACGAATGAGGCGCTGGGGATCCAGGCGCTTCACCTGGGAATCGCCAGGGTAATCGAGCCTGGTGAAACCTCCAAAATGGAGATCATACTCGCCTACGAGGACATCAATCCCGGTGACCGTCTGGTTGCACAGGAAGAACAGATCAATCTGCCTTACTTCCAGCCCCGGGCTCCGGAAAGCAAAGTCAGCGGGATCATCGTCGATGCGCCGGGGACCGTATCGGAACTCAGCCGATTGAGCATTGTCGTGCTCACGCTGGGTGACCGTGACGGCATGGAGCCTGGGCACGTCCTGAGGGTTCTCAGGAAAGAGCCAGAGAAAAAGGATCCAGTCACCGGAAAGCTGTTCCAACCCCCGTTGCAGAAAAGCGGGCTGGCCATGATCTTCAGGACCTTTGAAAAGGTGAGCTATGCGCTTGTGATGACATCGAATCGCGTCATCCACATCAACGATGTAGTACAAACGCCCTAGGGGCCTGTCCGGTAGGCCTCTCTCAGTGGGCGAGGCTCCCGTTTCACGGTCTACGAATTAGGTCGGGGCTTGGGGACCCGGGTCACTGACCCGGTCTGCCTCCAGGGGCAGGTGTTACGACACTTCAGGGAAGAGGTTTTTTAATGGACAGGGAAACCGTCGGCAGCTGCGAGCAATACCGCGCATGGCTGCATTTGCGCCACTGCCGCCGACTACCGCCTCCGGTCGCCCTGAAACTGGCTGCAGCACTCGGCAGTGCGGAGGCGGTTCTAGCCGCCTCTACCAAACGGCTTAGGGAACTCGTGGGCAACAGGAATATTTCCGACAGAATCCTCTTCGATTGCGACGAAGAGGGTGTGCAGCGGGATATCGCGTGGGCCGGACAATCTGATCGAAACCATATTCTCACGTGGGCGGACGGCCGCTATCCCAGCTTGCTTAGGGAAATCCCGGATCCGCCGTTGCTCCTGTATGTGAGAGGTGAGCCAGAGTGTCTGGAATCGAATCAAATCGCGATCGTTGGAAGCCGAAACCCGACCCCCGGCGGCCGCAATCTCTCATTCCGCTTCGCGCGCAATCTATCACGGGCGGGTTTTACCATCACCAGCGGACTCGCCATTGGTATCGATGCAGCCGCCCATGAAGGGACCCTGGCGGCGTCTGGCCCCACAATCGCCGTCATGGCGACCGGGCCGGATCGTGTGTATCCGGCCCGGCATCGAAACCTGGCCAGGGACATCGAGGCTACAGGCGCGCTGGTATCCGAACGCCCGGTGGGTGCAAAGCCGACAAGATGGTCCTTTCCCGGCCGCAATCGGATCATCAGCGGCTTGAGCATCGGTACGCTGGTCGTCGAGGCGACCGAACGCAGCGGATCGCTGATCACCGCCAGGACCGCCGGCGAGCAGGGCCGAGAGGTATACGCGATTCCCGGCTCCATTCACTCGCCGCTGTCCAGGGGCTGTCATACACTTATTCGGGACGGTGCCGGCCTGGTGGAAAGTGAAGACGATATCCTGGGCGAAATTAGCCTTGTCGAACTTCCACGACGTCATCCTCCAGTTGAAGGGGGCGGTGGCGATTCTGACAACCTGCTTTTGTCGTCGATGGGCTATGATCCCGTTGCCATAGACGCCATCGTGCAACGGAGCGGATTGACGGCTGACAAAGTTTGCTCCATCCTGTTACGCTTGGAAATGCAGGGGCTGGTGGAGGCTGTCACCGGTGGCCACTATGTTCGACTTGGGTAACCTGCCCCGGTAAATGAAGGTAAAGTATGAAAGAGAATATGCTCGAAGTCCTTATGTATCTTTTCGAGAACTATATGATCGAAGGAAATGAATTTGAGCCGGACCAGGAGGTCTTAACAGCCGAGCTGGCGCGGGCTGGTTTCGGGGATGGTGAAATCAACAAGGCATTCGACTGGCTGGAGGATCTGTCCATCCTGTGTGAACAGGTGGGGACCCCCCCTGCGGGGGGCAGCGAATACGGCGTACGCTATTTTTCTCTGGACGAACGTGCACGATTTCCCATGGAGGCGCAGGGTCTGCTGCTGTCTCTTCAGCAAACGGGAATACTCGACGCGCAGACCCGCGAGCTGGTTATCGACCGGATCATGGCCCTGGAAACCGATGACATCGATATTGATGATTTGAAATGGGTGATAATGATGATCTTGTGCAACCAGCCAGGCCGGGAGGATCTGTTCGCGTGGGCGGAAGAGCTGGTGCTGGATGGCGTACAGGCCCATTTGCACTGATGTTTGCGCTGAGAATCGCACCATAGCAGTTCGCTGCCGATACTGGTCATTGAGCTACTTCTTCGCCATGAATAGCCGTCAACCAACCCGGGGCCGAAGCCTAGCATGCCCAAGAATCTGATCGTCGTAGAATCTCCGGCCAAAGCCCGGACAATCAGCAAATATCTCGGCAAAGGATTCAAGGCACTCGCATCCTACGGGCATGTCAGGGACCTGAAACCGAAGACCGGAGCCGTCGACCCGGACAAGCAGTTCGAAATGAACTACGAGGTTATTGAGCGCAACAAGAAGCACGTAGACGCCATCGCCAGGGCGCTTAAAAACTCCGATGCGCTGTATCTGGCAACTGACCCGGATCGGGAGGGTGAAGCGATCTCGTGGCATCTTTACGAACTGCTCAAGGACCGGGACGTTCTCAGTGGCAAGGATATACACCGCGTAGAGTTCTACGAGTTCACCAGAGATGCAATCCGCAAGGCCGTTGAAAATCCGCGCGACCTCTCAACAAGCCTGATAAACGCTCAGCAGGCACGCCGCGCCCTGGACTATCTGGTCGGATTCAACCTGTCTCCGCTACTGTGGCGAAAAATTAGCCCGGGACTTTCCGCCGGAAGGGTACAAAGCCCCGCTCTGCGCATGATTGTAGAGCGTGAGGAAGAGATAGAGCGGTTCGAAACTCGTGAGTACTGGTCTATTGAGTCGGACCTTACACACGAGGAAAAGCAGTTCGTTGCCAAGCTAATCCAATACAACGGGGAAAGGTTGAAGCAATTCTCAGTCACCAGTGAGAAGCATGCGTCGGAGATAAAACGAGATCTGAACGAACTGGCTCAGGGCAAATTCACCGTCTCCAAGGTAGATAAGAAACAGCGCCGGAGAAATCCGGCGCCGCCGTTTACCACGTCGACATTGCAGCAAGAAGCTGCAAGAAAAATAGGATTTGGTGCGCAAAAAACCATGCGCATCGCTCAGCAGCTGTATGAAGGCGTGGAAATTGAAGGCGAAGTCGTAGGTTTGATTACCTACATGCGTACGGACGCCGTCAATCTTGCGCAAGAGGCTATTGGTCAGATCCGGGACTATATCGGTACAAAATTTGGTGCCGACAACGTGCCCCCAAAACCGCAGATGTACAAGAACAAGTCGAAGAACGCTCAGGAGGCACACGAGGCGATCCGAATTACAGCGCCGGAAAGAGATCCGGACACTATTCAACCCGCCCTCAGCGTAGATCAATATAAGCTCTATCAACTGGTATGGAAAAGAACCATCGCTTGTCAAATGATCCATGCCACGATTGACACCGTCGCGGTGGATTTCGAAGTTGGAACGGGGAACATATTTCGCGCCAACGGATCCACGGTAGTCCATCCAGGCTTCCTGACGGTCTACGAGGAAGGTACCGACGACGCCAGGAAAGATTTCGAGCAGAAGATCTTGCCGCCGCTGAAGTCCGGAGACACGGTCATGTTGAATGCGATAAGGCCGGAACAGCACTTTACGGAACCGCCCCCGAGATACTCCGAAGCTAGTCTCGTAAAGACGCTGGAGACATACGGCATAGGCCGGCCCTCGACTTATGCCTCCATTATCTCGACGCTTATGAATAGGGAATACGTAACCCTGGAAAACCGCCGGTTTCATCCAACCGACATGGGCAGGATCGTCAACAACTTTCTGTCCACGCATTTCCATCAGTATGTAGACTACGAGTTCACGGCAAAGATGGAGGACCAGCTCGATTCGGTTTCCCGCGGCGAACAGGAGTGGGTCCCGGTTATGAACGAGTTCTGGCGGCCGTTCAAAGAGCAGGTAGAAACCAAGGCGAACGTATCGAGAGAAGAAGTCGCTCAGGCACGCAACATTGGAAACGACCCCATATCGGGAAAGCCCGTCAGCGTCAGGATGGGCAGATATGGCCCCTTCGCACAAATCGGCACCAAGGACGACACAGAAAAACCCCGTTTCGCGGGCCTACGACCCGGTCAAAAAATGACGGAAATTACCCTAGAGCAGGCATTGGAGCTGTTCAAGCTGCCCAGAGATCTAGGCGTCGGCCCCGAGGGAGAAAAAATCGTCGCCAACATTGGCCGCTTTGGACCTTATGTCAAGTATGATAACAAGTTCGTTTCCCTGAAGGTGGACGATCCATATACCGTCACTCTCGAGCGCGCACTTCAAGTCATTACCGAGAAGAAGCGGGCGGATGCAAACAAGATCATCAAGCAATTTCCAGATTCCGAGCTGCAGATCCTGCGCGGGCGATACGGACCCTACATCACCGACGGAAAGAAAAACGCGCGGGTTCCCAAGGACAGGGAACCGGAGTCACTGGGGTTTGATGAATGCCAAACGCTGCTGGAAGCCGCGCCGCCGCCTCGGTCACGCGCCAAGAAAAAATCGACTAAAAAAACCACTAAAAAAACTACTAAAAAAACAGCCAAAAAATCGGCCAAAAGGAAATCTGCCGCCGGCTCCTGAGACGGAAGGTTGGTATCGGGCTGGACGATGGCGTTACAGGCTGGCCAGCATTTCCCGGGCGCGCTGCAGCGCGATCCGCTGCATCGGCTTGCCGGCAACTGGGCACAACGGCGCTTCCCGGATATCCTTGGTGTTAAAAGCCAGAACCTCGACGCCAACTCCTTCACGAGCGAACCGAAACGCTGGGATCATAGTGTATCTTCCACGCCTGAACCGAGCCCTCTTCTCGAACGATTCGTAGGGAATGGAATTTTTCGCAAAGCAGTCGGCGATGTCTTCCGGGGTATCGGCAAAAAGATGCAGTTCAACCGGAGTCTTTTCGGTGACGCTTCCGCGCAGGAGCGCACCCACCACCCGCGGTTCGTAGCGTACGAACATCTCCATGGTCATCGTCGCCAGACACCACAACATTCTGCAGCGGGCCGACCATCGATCTCCATCAAATAGACGCAGCCGCTGTTGCAGCGCCGCTTCGATCTCCCTGTTGGTCGGAAGGGGTACCCGGTTACCTAGACCCAATCTTCGTGCGGCTTTGGTTTTCGCCATGTGAAAATCCCGTATACCCTGCTGGTCCATGATACGAGCCGCTTCTTCACTGATTAATATCCGTCTGTGTTCGCTGGAGGCGAAATACTGGGTTGCATTACGCGGCTTTTTCATATCGACTAGCCTTCAGAAGAGACCTTCCGTAGTGCCAGGCTGAGGCTGCGGCGACGTCGACAAGGTTGCAGGATTTGCCGGCCCAAGGCCGTCGACAACGGGGAGCCCGACCGGAGCATTGGTGACAAGAAAAAACTCTTTATATCCGTTCGGGGAACCCGTCTGGGTGACTCTGCCCGTGTCCTTGTCCACATAGCGAGACACGACGTTATCGGGAGGGATAAAGAATCGGTTTGCGGTTCCCTCCAGCGCGACTTGCATGAAATCTATCCATATCGGCAGAGCCGCTCTCGATCCCGCTTCGCCTCGGCCCAGTGTCGACGAATCATCGAAACCCACCCACACGGTAGTCACCACTTCCCGGTTGAAACCCGAAAACCAGGCGTCCCGAAAATCGTTGGTGGTCCCGGTCTTGCCCGCCAGATCGGTTCTGTTGAGCTGCAGCGCACGCCTGGCCGTGCCGGACCTGACGGCCTGCTGCATCATGTCAGTGATCAGAAAATGATTGCCTGAGTCGAGGACCTGTCTCGCGGCTGGTTGTTGCGGGCCTGGCGATGGCTCAGCATCCACAGCTTTGGCGCGATCCGTGACGCTGCAGGCACGACAAACTTTCCGCGGATTTGTCTGTTCGATGATATCCCCGTACTGGTTCTCGATCCATTTGATGAAATAGGGTTCTACGAGATACCCACCGTTGGCGAATACGGCATACGCGCGGACGATGTCGATGGGCTTTGACGTGCCCGACCCGAGCGCCAGCGAAAGCCCCCTCGGCAGATCATCGGGATCGAGTCCAAACCTGGCCAGGTGGTCCAGCGCATTTTCAATGCCGATCGCTCTCAATATCCTTACAGACACGAGGTTCAGGGACTGGCTCAATGCCCTGCGCAGCCGGGTCGGCCCAAAGAACTTCTTGCTGTAATTTTCGGGTCGCCAGATGGTATCCTGTGACTCGTCCTCGACCACAATGGGCGCGCCGCTGACCAGTGTTGCCGGGGTAAATCCGTGATCCAGCGCCGCTGAATAGATAAACGGTTTTATGTTGGAACCGGGTTGTCTTTCCGCCTGCATAATGCGATTGAATTTACTCAGGTAGAAATCGAATCCGCCGGTTAGCGCAAGGATCGCGCCATCGTCTGGCCTGAGGGATACAAGCCCGCCCGCCACTGCAGGAAGTTGAGACAGACGCCAACCTCCCTGCTCCAGGCCGCGCTCCACATACACTACATCACCTGGAGCGAGCATCTCAGATGCGGATTTCGGCTGACCTCCCAGACTTTCCGCGCTTCTGTACCTGCGCGCCCATGCCATTCCCTCCCAGGGAATGGTCACCAAGGCGCTTTTCAAGGTGTATACGGTGGCCGCTTTGGCCCTGGTTTCGATTACTACCGCCGGTACCAGTTCCCCGCTCGCGGGTATCTGTTTCAGGATCTCATCCAGCTGGCTCTTGTCTGCGGTTTCATCGAGGTCGGCATGAGTCAAAGCCCCCCTGAATCCATGCCGCCGGTCGTAGGCCTTGAGTCCCGTGCGCAACGCCTGCTGTGCCGTTTGCTGGAGTGCGCCTGCAACCGTAGTGTAAACCTTAAAACCGCGCCAGTATGCGTCTTCGCCGTACTTGGCCACCAGGTGATCGCGCACCATTTCTGCAACATAGGGTGCATCGACATCAACAGGGACCGAATGCTTGCTGGCAGTCAAAGGAGTCTCCAGCAGCTGTTGAAGATCCGCATCATCGATATGGCCCAAACCATGCATGCGCCTGAGTACATAGTTGCGCCTTTGCATTGCGCGTTTGGTGTTGGTCAGCGGATTGTCCCTGGACGGCGCCTTGGGAAGCCCCGCCAGCATTGCCATTTCCGCGATGCTCAGATCTTCCAGTTGCTTGCCGTAATAGACCTTTGCCGCGGCGGCAAAGCCGTAAGCGCGATGCCCGAGAAATATCTTGTTGATGTACAGCTCCAGGATCTGGTCCTTCGTCAACGCACGTTCCAGACGAAATGACAGCAGCGCTTCCCTCACCTTTCTGGTGTAGGTTTTTTCCCGCGTCAGAAAGTAGTTGCGCGCGACCTGCATGGTAATAGTGCTGGCCCCCTGATCGTGGCTCCCGGTTCGAAGATTGGCAGCGGCAGCACGCATGACCCCCATGAAATCGACTCCCGGGTGCGAATAGAAACGCTCATCCTCCGCGGCAAGTATCGCCTGTATGAGCGGCTCGGGTACCTGCTCGATAACGACCGGCTCCCGTCGTTCCTCGCCGAATTCGGCCATCAGGCGTCCCTCGGACGTATATACCCTGAGCGGCACTTTCAAAGGGACGTCCTTGAGAGAATCTACGGACGGCAGATTCGGCAGCAGCGTGAACACATACAACGCCACCGCGACCCCTGCTGCGACGACCAAACTGAACAGGACGCCGACAAATTTGAGAACGAATCGCACCGCAACTACTGGATGTGTGAGGAAGACCGTCTAAGCTTAGCATAGCCCGACAAAAAGCCCGATTTAGACTGTTATTTTACTTTTGCTTGGACTATAGTTTCAAAGACTAATGTAAATTGGCACATTATGCCTGTAACTAAAGGAAATTAAAGGGGGAATTCTGGCACTCTTCGGAAAAAAGCAACCCGCATTGATTGGCCTGGACATAAGCTCTTCGGCGGTCAAGCTGCTGGAACTCAGCAAGAGCGGTGCCCATCATCGCGTGGAACGCTACGCGGTGGAACCTTTGCCGCAAAACGCGGTAGTGGAAAATACCATTACCGAGGTCGAACAGGTAAGCCGCGCCGTAGAGCGCTGCGTCAAACGCTCGGGGTCTAAATCTCGCTACGCCGCGGTGGCCGTGTCGGCCTCCCATGTAATAACCAAAACGATCACCATGCCTTCGGGGATGCGTGAGGGCGATATGGAACAGCAGATCGAACTGGAGGCCGACCACTACATTCCCTACCCCCTGGAGGAGGTCAACCTGGATTTTGAGGTGCTCGGTCCTTCCGACGTCAATGCCAACGAAGATGATGTAGTCATAGCCGCCTGCAGAAAAGAAATCGTGGACGATTACATTGCGGTTGTGAGCCGGCAAGGGCTCGAGCCTAGAGTGGTGGATGTAGATGCGTTTGCCATGGAAGGTGCATACTCGCTGATCTCGCGCCACATGCCGGGCGGCGGCATGGAGAAGGTTGTTGCCATACTCGATGTCGGTGCGACCACCACCCATATGAACGTGATGCACAACAACCGTTCCGTGTATACCCGTGACCACAGCTTCGGCGGACGCCAGCTAACCGAGGAGATTCAGAGGCGTTACGGCCTCTCCTTCGAAGAAGCCGGGCTAGCCAAAAAAGTTGGTGGCCTGCCAGATAACTATCAAACGGATATCCTGCAACCGTTTCTCGAAGCAATGTGCCAGGAAACCATGCGCGCGCTGCAGTTTTTTTATTCATCCACCCCCTACAACACCGTGGATCAGATCCTGCTGGCCGGCGGCTGTGCCCAGATACCGAACTCGGACGAAATGATTGCCAACCGGGTCGGCGTACCGACAACCGTCGCCAACCCCTTTGCCAGCATGTCCCTTGCTTCGCGCATCAAACCGCAGCAGCTCAGTGGGGATGCATCTTCCCTGATGGTGGCCTGTGGACTGGCGTTGAGGAGTTTTGACTCATGACGACCCGGGTCAATCTGCTGCCCTGGCGCGAGATACGCCGGCGTGAAAAAGACCGACAGTTGTTATCAGCATCGATCGCGACCTGGATCCTGATGGTAGTGGTAGTCTTTTACGCTCAATGGTATATGAATGATGTCATCGATCATCAGAAGAATCGAAACAGCTTCCTGCGCGGCGAGATCAGCAAGCTGGAAAAGCAGATCGAGGAAATCGAAGATTTGAAAAGACGTAAGGACGCGCTGCTGGCCAGGATGGAAATCATTCAGAGGCTGCAAAGTGACCGAACGAAAATCGTCCACGTATTCGACGATCTTGTGCGCAAGCTGCCCGAAGGCGTCTACCTGACCCAGTTCACCAAAAAGAAGAACGCGATGGCACTCAACGGATTCGCACAGTCCAATGCGAGGGTATCTGCTCTGATGAACAGCCTCGAAGCGTCGGATTGGTTTACCAATGCAAATCTCGACGTCATCAACGTAACTCCCCAGGGAGGGTCACGAATCAGCAAATTCAGCCTAAAGGTTCGTGAGGAAATCAAGAATGACAAAAACGGCGCTATAGCGGAGAAAGGCTAATGGCACTATCTGATCTCCGCGATATCGATATCAACGACATCCCTTCGTGGCCGACGTGGATAAAAATCAGCGCAACCGCGTTGTTGAGCGGCGCCATCTTGTTCGCCGGATACTATTTTATCGTACAGCACCAAATCGACGAGCTGGCTCGCGTTGAGAAAGAGGAACTCCAGCTTCGTTCGGAATACGCGGACAAGAAGGGACTCGCCATAAACCTCGTGGCGTACCGGAATCAGCTCGAGGAAATCAAAGACACTTTCGGCATCATGCTGCAGCAGCTACCGGACAAAACGCAGGTGCCGGAGCTGTTGATCGACATCACACAGGCCGGACTGGGGCGGGGGCTGCAGTTCGAACTGTTCAAACCGCAAAACCGCCGGACTGCAGATTTCTATGCCGAATTGCCGATCAACGTTCAGGTGGTCGGTACTTATCACGAGCTTGGCAACTTCATAAGCGATCTGGCTGCACTGCCTCGGATCGTTACGATCGGGGACTTGGTCATAAAACCAGCCGGTGGTGCAACGCTGCGAATGAGTGCGGTGACCAAGACCTACCACTACCTGGATGACGACACCGTCGAGAATCGCCGAGCGTCGAAACAAAAGAAACAACGGAAAACCGGATCCTGAACGACCATGTCAATCACCAGAATCTCCATAACGATCCTTGCCTCCCTTCTATTGATCGGTTGCGCCGAGCACCAGATGGATGATTTGCGTAGATTTGTAGATAACGTGCACAAGGACAAAAAACCCAGGGTGGACCCGCTCCCCCGCATCAAGCCCTACGAGACGTTTACGTATACCGCGTCGAAGCTCACTGACCCGTTTTTTGCGGGCAATCTGGCGCAGAGCCAGCCGGCGGCGCCGAACAGCGGTCTTTCGCCGGATCAGACCAGAAGAAAAGAGCCGCTGGAGCAATTCCCGCTCGATTCGCTGAGCATGGTTGGCACATTGTCGAGAGGCGATACGACCTGGGCCGTGATCCGCGCGCCTGACGATACCGTTCACCGTGCACAGAACGGTAACTATCTAGGCCAAAATCACGGTAGAATCGACAAAATTACGTCCAGCAAGCTATTCGTAAACGAACTGGTTCCCGGTGGCAATAATAACTGGGTAGAGAGAGAATCCAGCATCGCGATTGTCAAATAACAAGCATCCATAACGTATGAATATGGCAAGGGGCTCTAATATGTACCAGGTTGCAAACAGACTGCTTAGTGCTTCGATCGTGGCCACCAGTTTGGTGTTGTCGCTGAATTCCGCTCACGGAGCGCAATTGAAACAAGTCGAGTGGCAATCGGACGATAGCGGCACCCTCAGCGTCCTTATCGATGGTCAAGCCCGCCACCGGACAGAAATCCTGGACGACGGTAAGCGGTTGCGAATAAACCTGCTGGGCACGTCGCTAGGACACAACGCCGTCGATGTCTCGGGCCGGGGACAGGTAAAGGGGGTATTTCCGTACCTTGCAGCCGATGGACAATCAGTGCATGTCGACTTGTTAATGCGTGAGCCGTCGAAACTCATAGTGCTGAAGACGGAGTACGGTTTCGAGGTCACACCCCGGTCGACGGACAGTGATTCCATCGACAACGAACCCGCCGTTGATCTGGCTGACAATACGCCGGCGGTAGTAGCCGAGGCGACCGACGATACATCCTCACCGGAGCTCGACATTACTGCCGAACCCTTGGTCGCGCAAACGGATGCACCAACGGAAAGCGCTGCTTCCGAGTCGATGCAGCCGGCTGAATACAGCCTCAACGACATCAAGTTTTCGGCGCTTCCCGGCGGCGCCCTCCAGATCAACCTTTCCACCGATAGTAAACCTAAAGAACCGGGTACTTTCAGCACCAATAAACCACCGCGCATTGCCTTTGATTTCTTCGGCATGCGCAGCAATCTAGATCAGAACGTTATAAAGGTTGGTAAAGGCGCCGTGGACAGCATCGCCACCGTGCAGACCGATGACCGTACCCGCGTTGTTTTCAACCTGGTCCGTCCGGTACCGTACAAAATGGAGATCACCGACACGGGCATCGTATTCCTCGTAGAAAATCCGGACACCGCGGCAGCGCGTTCGGCCAGGACCAAACCGAAGCCGTTCCGCGATGCCGTCGGTAGCGTCGAATACAGCATCGAGCGGATCGATTTCAGACGGAGCAAAACCGGCGGCGCCCGAATCATAGTCAATTTGTCGGACCCCAAAGTCGGCGTCGATGTTCAGGAAAAAGACGGCGAGATCATCGTCGATTTTCCGAACACAAATCTTCCGTCTGAACTGGAACAGCGTTTGGACGTGATCGACTTCGCCACACCGGTACAGACTATAGATACGTTCCAGAACGGCAGCACGGTCAGGATGGTGGTGACTCCGCTAGGACGGCACCAGCATCTCGCGTACCAGTCCGGCAATATTTTCAACATCAATGTCGACCCCATCCTTACCGCCGAAGAGGAGCCCGAAGTGGACGAATTCGGTTTCAGCGGCGAGCGACTGTCCTTGAATTTCCAGAAAATTAGCGTACGTGCCGCTCTGCAGGTCATCGCGGACTTTACCGGTCTCAATTTCGTAACCAGCGACTCGGTCACCGGTACGCTGACCCTGCGCCTGAAGGACGTCCCCTGGGACCAGGCGCTGGATATCATCCTTCAAACTCGAGGGCTGGGTATGCGCCAGACCGGCAACGTGGTGTGGGTTGCGCCGGCCGAGGAAATTGCGTCCAGAGAGCGGGCAAAGCTTGAGAGCCAGAAGCAGAAGGGTGAACTCGAACCCCTCACCTCGGATCTCATCCAGATCAACTACGCAAGGGCCGCGGATATTGCCAGTATCTTGAGAACCGTCAAAGCCGTCGACACCGGTGTTCAGCAATCCTTGTTCGGCAGCGTCAGCATTGGCCAGATCGAAACCGAATCCAACTCCCTGTTGTCTCCACGCGGCAGCGTTACCGTGGACAACCGGACCAACACCATCCTTATCCAGGACACCCGGGCCAAGATCCGGGAAGTACGCAAACTGATCGCGCAGCTCGACAAGCCGGTGCGGCAGGTGCTCATCGAGACACGGATCATCGAGGCCTCCGACACCTTCACTCGCGAGCTTGGCGCACGCTTCGGTCTCACCCGGCTGGTCCAGCAGGCTCAGGGCCCGGGCGGTGGTACCATCGGCGACACCTTCACTACCGGCACCCTTGAAGGGACGCGGGGCATCGCCCAGGGGGGCATCGTCAACGCGGGCACGGACGTGCTCAATGTCGATCTGCCGGCGAACTCCATCGGTGACGAGAGAACGGCATCCTATGCCCTGACCGTCGCCACCAGCGGTCTAGGCTTTGCCCAGATACTCGATCTCGAAATTTCCGCGCTCGAGCAGGAAGGCCGGGGCAAGGTCATTGCCAATCCCCGACTCATTACCTCAAACCAGCAGGAAGCCCATATCGAACAGGGACAGGAGCGGATCTTTACGACCACGGTACTGGGCGTGGGTAGCGTGGTCACCAAGAAAGCGGTGCTGAGCTTGACCGTCACACCGCAGATTACGCCGGACGATCGGGTTGTCCTCGACGTCTTCATAACGCAGGATGATTTCGTTTCACCCCTCGACCCCACCATCAACACCAAGCAGATCCGGACGCAGGTCCTGCTGGAGAACGGGGAAACGGTGGTTATAGGCGGCATCTATCAGCAGAATCTGCGTGAAGGCGAAGTCAAGGTACCGCTGCTGGGCGACATTCCGCTGCTGGGATATTTGTTCAAGAAAAAAACCAAGATCGACGATCGCGTGGAGCTGATATTCTTCCTGACGCCAAAGATCGTCAACCCGGCATTGAACCTGGGTGCGGCGCCACAGGGGGTGAATCCCGCCGTGGACCTGGCCGGACTGTAGAAGACGGTGCCGCGCTGACCTCGAGATCTGCACACGTCGTCGGAAAACATCATCCTTATAGGCCCCATGGGGGCCGGAAAAAGTACGATTGGCCGGAACCTTGCCAAGCAACTGCACAAACAGTTCTATGACTCCGACCAGGAAATCGAGAAACAGACCGGCGTAACAATCAATCTGATATTTGAAATCGAGGGTGAAGAAGGATTTCGCGAACGGGAAAGCCGGACCATAGAAGCCCTTGCCCGAAAGAAGAACATCGTACTTGCAACCGGGGGGGGAGCGGTCCTGCGGGAGCAAAACCGCCTCGCACTTCGCCGCAGCGGCATCGTAGTCTATTTGTACGCGCCCGTTGAAACCCAACTCAAAAGGACCCGCAGCAGTAAACATCGTCCTCTGCTGCAAACGGATCAGCCGGCCGATAAGCTGCGCTCGCTGATGAGGGAGAGGGAGCCCATCTATCGGCAGGAAGCGGACATAGTCGTGCACAGCAAAAATCGCTCTCCGCACAGCGTCGTGCGGGAACTGATAAGAAAACTAAACGTGTTTGAATAGTCCGGGCAAAAGGTTAGTTTGTCGCGGAAGTCGGCCTATCCTGGCGCTGACCTGTGCGGCTTTGCCCGATCTTGGCATTCGTTCGGATCCGAGCTTCGGCCATTCTCCTCGCTACGGAGCGGCGCCCAACCAAACCTGTCCTGCGCCACCACCGGGGATCCGGCTGCAATATGCAGATTGACGTCGACCTGGCGGGGCGCAGCTACCCCATCTATATCGGCGGTAACCTGCTGAACCGATCCGATATCCTCGATCGCCATGTATGCGGCCCTCAGGTCATGATCGTCACCAATGAGATTGTCGCACCCTTGTATCTGAACATGATGCTGCCGGCATTGGCACGATTCGATGTCCATACGACGGTGCTGCCGGATGGCGAGCGCTACAAAGACCTGAGGACTTTGAATTCTATTTTCGACGCCCTGTTGAAAGTACCCTGCGACCGGCAGACTACAATCATAGCCCTTGGCGGCGGCGTCATAGGCGACGTCGCCGGCTTCGCAGCAGCATGCTACCAGCGTGGCGTCCCGTTGCTGCAGGTGCCGACCACCCTGCTCGCTCAGGTCGACTCCAGCGTTGGCGGGAAAACGGCGGTGAACCACACCCTGGGCAAGAACATGATTGGGGCGTTCTATCAGCCGATCGCCGTCATCGCGGATACCGATACGCTGGGCAGCCTTCCACCGCGGGAACTGCGCTCGGGACTTGCCGAGGTCATCAAATACGGGCTCATCGGAGACTATGAGTTCCTCGCCTGGCTTGAGGAGCATATCGGGCATCTGCTCGAACTCGACCCGGACAGTCTCGCGCATGCCATAGAACGATCCTGCCGCAACAAAGCACGCGTGGTCGCAGCAGACGAACGTGAAACAGGCGAACGGGCGCTGCTCAATCTCGGCCATACTTTCGGACATGCCATCGAAACCCACACCGGCTACGGCTCCTGGCTTCACGGAGAAGCGGTCGCCGTCGGCATGGTCATGGCGATGGATCTTTCGGTCCGAATGGGCAAAATCAAAACCTCCGATATGGTCCGCGTAGTCGATCTGCTGAAGCAGGCAGGCCTGCCTGTGCGGCCGCCGGCCGGCATGTCACCAGAGATGTTTCTGACGCACATGGCCGTCGACAAGAAAGTCGAAAAGGGACGCGTCCGCCTGGTGCTGCTGAATGCGCTTGGTGATGCCTATCTCAGCGATGACTATGCCACGGCGCAGTTGAACCTGAGCCTGTCTGGATTTTGTCACTAGCCCGCATCCTGAACGCGGGTTAGACCCCGGCTTCGAATTCGAGTATGTTGAGACGGACAAGGAGATCCACCCATGATTCCGACTCGCGATCGGCTGATAGTAGCTTTGGATGTACCGACCAGTGCACGGGCGCGCGCGCTGGTCGAGGCTGTCGGTGACAGCGCCCATTTTTACAAGGTCGGGCTTGAACTGTTTATGACCCGCGACAGCTTCGATTTGATCGACTGGCTCCGCGACAAGGGTAAAAAAGTATTCGTCGATCTCAAGTTTTTCGACGTACCCACCACCGTTGGCCGCGCTGTTGGTCAATTGACCGGCCGCGGTATCAGCTTCGCAACGGTGCACGGCAATGATGCGATCATGCGCGCCGCCGCCGAGGCCAAGGGCGATGTCAAACTATTGGCGGTCACGGTGTTGACCAGTCTCGATCGCGGCGACCTCGACGACCTGGGCTTTGATTGCGACGTCGGAGACCTGGTGATCTCCCGGGCGCGCCGCGCCGTTCAGGCGGGATGCGATGGCGTGATAGCCTCGGGCCTCGAGGCCAAGGGATTGCGTTCAGCTCTTGGCGAAAAATTTCTGGTGGTGTCTCCCGGCATCCGGCCCGTTGATAATGACGATGACCAGAAACGCGTGGTGACGCCGGTTCAGGCATTCAGAAATGGCGCTGACTATATTGTTGTAGGTCGCCCCATCCGGGATGCCGGTGACCCCAAGCGGGCCGCGCAAGCGATCCAGGATGAGATCTCGAACCTGTTCTCGGCGTGAACCAAAGGCATCGATTGCTGGCCCGCGCCTCTGGTGGCACAAATGAAGAATGACCGGTTTTTGAGGGCGCTTGTCCGTGCACCGGTGGATTGCACACCGGTGTGGATCATGCGACAGGCCGGCCGGTATCTACCTGAATATCGGGCCACTCGTGCCCGCGCCGGGGACTTCCTGACCCTGTGTAAAACGCCCGAATTAGCGTGCGAAGTCACCTTGCAGCCCCTGCGGAGGTTCGACCTGGACGCGGCAATTCTCTTTTCCGATATTCTTACTATTCCCGACGCCATGGGACTCGGACTGTCGGTCGAAGAAGGCGTCGGACCTCGTCTAGAAAAGCCTTTGCGCAGCCGCGCGGATATCGAGAATCTTGCAGTTCCCGACCCCGAGTCGGACC